>NZ_VSMK01000391.1 GCF_011682075.1 Nitratidesulfovibrio liaohensis | reverse complement strand
GGCCTGCTTCGGTTCGGGCATGTCCAGCCCCGGCAGCACGGCGCGTGCGGCGCGGGGGGCTTCGCCCCTGCCGTCGCGGGCTTTTTCCAGTTCGTGCAGCAGTTCCCGTGCGCGCTGTACCACCGGCTGCGGCACCCCGGCAAGCCGGGCCACCTCGATGCCGTAGCTGCGGTCGGACGGGCCGGGCACCAGACGGCGCAGGAACACGATTTCGCCGCCCCATTCGCGGATGGCGATGTTCATGTTGTGCACACCGGGGATGCGCCCTTCCAGCGCCGTCAGCTCGTGGTAGTGGGTGGCGAACAGGGTGCGGATGGTGCCGCCCGCGCGGCGGGCCAGTTCTTCCACCACGGCCCAGGCCAGGGCCAGGCCGTCGAAGGTGCTGGTGCCGCGCCCGATCTCGTCCAGGATGACCAGGCTGCGCTTGCCCGCCTGGCGCAGGATGCGCGCGGTCTCCATCATTTCCACCATGAAGGTGGACTGCCCCTGCGCCAGGTTGTCCGATGCCCCCACCCGCGAGAATACCCGGTCGGCGATGCCGAGGCGCGCCTCGCGCGCGGGCACGAACGAGCCCATCTGGGCCAGCAGGCAGATGATGGCCGTCTGGCGCAGTACGGTGGATTTGCCCGCCATGTTGGGGCCGGTGATCAGCAGCAGTCGCCGGGCCTCGTCCATGCGCAGGTCGTTGGGGATGAAGTTGGCGCTGCCCTGCATGGCCTCCACCACGGGGTGGCGGCCTTCGCGGATCAGGAGGTCGGTATCCTGCGCCAGCACGGGGCGGGTCCAGTTCCAGCGGCGGGCCGTTTCCGCAAGGCTCTGCCAGTAATCGAAGCCCGCAAGCAGGTCGGCCATGAACAACACGCGGGGGCGCGCCTCGGACACGGTTTCGCGCAGCTTCTGGAACAATTTGTATTCCAGCGACTTGCGGCGGTCGCTGGCCGAAACCAGCTTTTCCTCCAATTCCTTCAGGCGCGGGGTGGTGAAGCGTTCGGCGTTGGCCAGGGTCTGGCGGCGCACGAAGTGCTCGGGCACGGCGTCGGACGCGGTGCGTGACAGCTCGAAGTAGTAGCCGAACACCCGGTTGAACCCCAGCTTGAGCTTTGGCAGCCCGCTGGCGGCCTGTTCTTCCGCCAGCAGTTGCTGCAACATGTTCTCGCCGTGTTCGGTAAGGTCGAGCAGTTCGTCCAGTTCGGCGTGGAAGCCGGGCCGGAACAGCCCGCCTTCGGTGACCAGATGGGGCGGGCTGTCCACCAGTGCGCGTTCCAGCAGGTCGAAATAGTCGGACAGGTCGTCCCAGCCCTTCAGCGCCGCGCGCAGGAAAGGGGGGCGGCCATCGCCGCGCGCCTCTCCGTCGGTGGGGTAGCTGCCGTGGGGCGTTTCCGGCCGTTCCAGCACGCCGCGCACCTTGGGGAGGGCGGCCAGGCTCTGGCGCAGGGCCACGTAATCCTTGGGGGCGGCGCGGTTCAGGAAGATGCGCGTGGTCAGCCGTTCAAGGTCGTACACCTCGTCCAGCCCGGCCCGCAGGTCGCGCCGGGTGTCGTCGCGCTCGTACAGCCAGCTCACCGCCGCCTGGGTTTCCTCTATGGGGCTCATTTCGCGCCAGGGGTGGCGCAGGCGTTCTTCCAGCAGTCGGCCCCCCATGGGGGTCTGGGTGTGGTCCAACACGTGCCACAGCGTGCCCGGCCCCTTGCGGCCATCCAGGCGGCGGAAGATTTCCAGATTGCGCTCCGTCACTTCATCGACGATGAGGTGGCGGCCCAGGTTCAGGGGGCGGAACGGCGCAAGGTGGATGATGTCCTGCTTCTGGGTTTGCACGACATATGCCAGCAGCGCCCCGCAGGAACGGACGAGTTCATCCTTTCCTTCAAGACCCAGCGCGCCGGTGTCGCGCACGCCCTGGGCGTGCAGCAGCCGTTCCGTTGCTGCCTTGAGGTCGAAGGGTGCCCGGCCCGGCACCCGCACCACCTGGGTGGCGGTGAGCGACATGGACGAGGGCACCTGTGCGTTCTCGGTCACCAGCAGTTCGCGGGGCTGCATCTTGCGCACCCACTGCCACAGGTCGGCGGCCTTTTTCGCATGCAGGCCCGACCATTCGCCCGTGGAAAAATCGAGCCAGGCAAAGCCGCCCGCCTCCTTGTCCTCGTCCCAGAACAGCGCGCCCAGATAATTGTGGCCCTTGGCGTCGAGGTTGGCGTCCTCCACCACCGTGCCGGGGGTCAGCACGCGGGTGACGGCGCGCTTGACCAGCCCCTTGGCCTCGCGCGGGTCTTCTATCTGGTCGCACAGGGCCACCTTGAAGCCCTTTTCCAGCAGTTGGGTGATGTACCCTTCCACCGAATGGTGGGGCACGCCGCACATGGGCACGCGCAGGTCGGCGTTGGGGTTGCGGCAGGTGAGGGCGATCTGCAGTTCGCGCGCCGCCGTTTCCGCATCGTCGAAGAACATTTCGTAGAAGTCGCCCATGCGGTAGAGCAGCAGCGCATCCGGATAGTCGTCCTTGATGCGCAGGTACTGCTCGAACATGGGGGTGAGCCGGGACGGGTTGGCGCGGGCAGTCGCCGCCGTGGTGGCCCCGGCCAGGCGCGATGCGTTGCGCGCCAGGCTGGCAGTGCCGGAACTGGGGCCGGACGTGGCGTCC
>NZ_VSMK01000390.1 GCF_011682075.1 Nitratidesulfovibrio liaohensis | reverse complement strand
GGTGATGGCGCCGGTATTGCCGCCTCGGGACGCGGTGGCAGCCAGCCCGGCGGCGGGCTGCGTGACGCCCGGCGTGCCCGTTCCGGCGCATGTTTTCGTTGCGGGGCTGACGGCGCGCAGGGCCGCCTCTTGCAGGGCGGCCAGCTTCACCGGCTTGATCAGTACCGCCAGCACGCCAAGGCGGGCTGTGGTTTCAGCGTCCGGCTCGCGGCCCATGGCCGCGGCCACCAGCAGCGGCGGTACGGCCACCCCTTCCTCGCGCAGATGCATGAGAATGGTGGAGGCCGCGCAAGCATTGGGGATGTCCCCCGGTTCGTCCGGGCATTCCATGGCACCCACGGCAGTGGGCGTCCCCGCATTGGTGGTCCCGATCACCGGCAGATACAGGCCGCAAAGCACGAAGTCCCAGGCCGTTGGCGAGGGGGGGGCGTCCTGCCTGACGCGCGGGGCGGGTTCGGCGCGGTCCGTCGCCTGATCATCCACCCTGTCATCCGCCTGATCATGCATGTGACCGACCGCGTGGTCCGCCTCATGGCCGGGAGCGGGGACCTGCTCCGGGCCGTGGTACAGGGCCGTGCGCAGGGCAGCCACGTTGGGCGCCACCTGGCAGCGCACCCCCAGTTGCGCCAGCAGCCGGGCCAGCACGCGGGCGCAGGCGGGGTTGGCTTCGGCCACCAGCGCCAGCTTTCCTGCCAGCTGCGGCGGAGGCGGGGTGGGAGGGTCCTGCTCCTGTGGCAGCCCGAACCGGGCGGTGAAGCGAAAGGTGCTGCCCCGGCCAGGCTCGCTTTCCACGCCCACGTCGCCGCCCATGAGCTGCACCAGTGCGCGCACTATGGACAGGCCAAGGCCGGTGCCGCCGAAGCGGCGCGATACCGAGGCATCGGCCTGGCTGTACGATTCGAACAGCCGCTCGCGCGCTTCCGGCGCGATGCCTATGCCCGTATCGCGTACCGAAAAGGCCAGTTCCACGCCGTTGCCGTGCGGGCCAACGGCCCGCGCGCTGCCCGCCGCGTCGCTCCCCGGCGTTTCCGGTGCGTTCTCCGCCCCGGTCCCCGCCCCGGTCTCCGCGCCGACTCCCGTGCCGACCAGTCCCACGCGGATGACCACCTCGCCCCGTTCCGTGAACTTGAAGGCGTTGGCGGCCAGGTTCACCAGCACCTGCCGCAGCCGCAGCGGGTCGCCCACCAGCACCGGGGGCACGCCGGTGTCGATGTCCACCACCAGTTCGATGTCCTTGATGGCCAGCCGGTCGTGGAACAGGTCGGTGACCTCTTCCAGCAGGTCGCGGGTGCGGAAGGGGATGGATTCCAGGGTAAGCCGTCCGGCCTCCAGCTTGGAAAAATCCAGCACGCCGTTCACCACACCCAGCAGCGAGCGCGCCGAGGAACGGACAAGATTCAAGTATTCTCTCTGCTTGGGCGCAAGATTCGTACCCAGGGTGATGTCCACCATGCCGATGACGGCATTCATGGGGGTGCGCAATTCATGGGTGACACCGGCCAGGAATTCGTTCTTGGCGCGGCTGGCGCGTTCCACGCGGGCCTGGGCGGTGTCCAGTGCCGTGGTGCGTTCACGCACCATGCGTTCCAGTTCGCCCTGCTGCACGGTCAGCTGGCGTTCGTGGCGCTCCACCTGTTCGAGCATGGTGTTGAAGGCGTCCACCAGTCGGCCGATCTCGTCCTGCCCGTGTCGCACGGCGCGCAGGGCGTAGTTGCGTTCTTCCGCCACCCTGCGGGCCACCTGTGCCAGCCCGGCCACGGGCACCACCACCGTGCGCCGCAGAATGAGGATGATCAGCACCACCAGTACGAAGCCTACCAGGGTCACGCGCACGGCGCTTTCGCGCACCATGGCGGACAGGGCGTCGTCGATGCCGCGCGGCGAAACCATCACCACCACGCTGCCGATCTCTTCACCCATGTGGGCCAGCACTTCACGCTCGGTGACGAAATCTCCGCCGATGGCGCCGCTCCACGGCACGGGGCGCCAGTCCCCGTCGCGCTGCATGCCGCCGAGCAGCGTGGTGCCGTCCCGCTCGAACAGGGCCACCGCGTATACCCGCTGGTCTTCCATTTCCGCCGCGAGTACGGCGGAGATGGACATGGCATCCAGGTTCCACGCGGGCACCTGAAGCTGGCGTGCCACGCGCACGGCCTGCCGCCGCGCGAAGTCCTCTATGTCGCGGTGCAGCTTGCCGCTGGCGGCGGTGTAGTCCATGACCATGAACACCACCAGCATGACGGTGGTGACCAGCGTGATCAGCAGGCCGAGACGGGTCTGGATGCCGGTGAGCAGATGGCGTGGGGCCTTTTGGGGCATGCGGCGTCCCTTGTGCGTGCCTTCGTGTGCGTGCCTTCGTGTGTGCCGCTCGTGTGCGGGCGGGCAACTGCGGGGGTGGTCCGGTTGCGCCGTCGCCGTCCGGTTGGCGCCTTCCGCCGCGAAAGGTCAGGGCGCAAGGCGGGGCAACCCGGCGAGCCTAGCCTGTTTTTCCGCTTCGCACAACGCGCAGCAGCGCGCGGGCGTCACGGCTGCGGCAGCACAGCGAAAGGACCAGGTACAGCACGGCGGCCAGGGGCACCCCTAGGGCCAGACGCACGGCAGGGTGCAGGGCGGGCGCGGCCCATGCCGTGCCGGGGCATG
>NZ_VSMK01000389.1 GCF_011682075.1 Nitratidesulfovibrio liaohensis | reverse complement strand
ACGACGTGGCCGCAGCCATGGGCCTGCCCGTGGGCCGGGGCGGGCGCGTGCCGGTGCTGCCCACCCTGCAGGTGGACGGGCGTCCGGAAATCCACGTGGTGGGCGACCTTGCGCTGCCGGATGGGCAGAACCCGCCCATGATCGCCCCCAACGCCACCCAGCAGGGCCGTCACGCGGCGGCCAACGTGCTGCGTCTGCTCAAGGGCGGCATGGCCAAACCCTTCCGCTATCGCGACAAGGGGGCCATGGCCACCATCGGGCGGCAGGCGGCGGTGGTGCGGCTGGGGCGGTTTGCCATTTCCGGGCTGTGGGCATGGGTGCTGTGGCTGTTCGTGCACCTGGCCTATCTGATCGGCTTCCGCAACCGGCTGTTCGTGCTGGTGAACTGGGCGTGGGACTACCTGTTTTTCGAACGGTCGGTGCGGCTCATCCTGCCGCGCGTGGCCATGGACGACGCAGTGTGCGAGGCGCCGTCCGAGGCGGCACCCGATGCGGCGAAAACCGGGGAAGCCGGGGATGTCGGGGACGCGGTACCGGCCAGGGCCGGGGATTCCGCCGGGACGTAGGCGTCACACAGGCTGGTCGTCTGCCCGGGGCGTGTTCCCGGCAGGGCGGTGACGACACAGGAAAAGGGCCGCCGCGAACTGCTCGCGACGGCCCTTGCACGTGCATTTTTCTTGCGGTGCACTGTCGTCCCGACCGTTGCCATGGGCATCCGGCCAGGGCTGGCATGCCACCGGCAACCGAGGGGGGCGAAGCCGCACGGACCAACCATGAGTCCCGAAGCCGCCCAGTCCGGAATTACACCGAAGGACGGATGGTCAGCACCGGCTGGCGGGCGCTCTTGACCACCTTTTCCGCCACGGAGCCGAACAGGATGCGGTCCAGGCCCTTGCGGCCATGGGTGCCCATGATGATCACGTCCGCGCCTTCCTTGTCCGCGATGCCCAGGATTTCTTCCGCCGCGTAGCCGGTGACGATGCGGCCCTCGGCCTTGATGCCCGGAAAGTTCTCGGCCACGAACGATTCCATGGCCTTTTCCGCGCCGGAAACGATTTCACCCACGAAGTTCTCGATGGAGTTCGGCGGCACGTGGAAGCCCACGTACTGGCTGAGCGAGGGGGCGGCGTACAGCACCACCACCGACCCGCCGGTCATCCTGGCGAGAGACGCGGCATATTCGGCGACGTCCTTGCTGTGCTCGGAAAAGTCCACCGCGCAGAGAATCTTTTTGAAGTCCTTCATGGTGTTTCTCCCTGGTTACGGGTTCCGTGCCCCTCGCGGGGCCGGGTGGCAGTCTGAACCTCTTCGTATACTTACAGTATGCTTTGAGGGCGAAATAGACAAGGGCCGATTTGATGCGTAGTGTCTGCATGTGGGCAAGCCGTGCCGCCCGGCAGCTTTTTCCCGCCTTGCGCGCCGTTGAAAACAGGTGCGATTGTGAAATTTCAGTGGGTTGCGCGATGCTTGGCCGTGGCAGGGTTCTTGCTTTGGCACGGGCGTACCCTGCATGCACGACATGCGCTACATCCCTGACATGGGGGACGTCATGAAGATCGGCACGGAACAACTGGAGGCCCTGCAACGGCAGGAGCCAGCGCAACGAAAGGCCACCGGCGGCGCCAATGCCGTCGGCGACTTCGGTGCGTTGCTCTCGCAGGAGCTGGGCGGAACCGAATCGGCGCAGTCCGCTGCGTCGGTGGTGCCGCCGGGGGCCGCGGGCATCGACCCGCTGCTCATGGTTTCGTCAGTGGAGGGCGTTGACGCCGCCTCGGATGCGACCGGCCTCGATCAGGCCATGGAGCAACTGGACGGTTTGCTGAACAACTGGGATGCCTACGCCCGCGAACTGGGGCAGGGGGCGTCAACAGGAGGACTGCGTGATGCGTACTCGATGCTGCAAGGCATCGACAACTCGCTGCGCGATCTGAAGCAGAACATGCCCAACCTTTCCGACCACGAAGGGCTCGCAGCCGTGGTCAACGAACTCGAAGTGATGGCCGCCACGGAGAAGTTCAAGTTCAACAGGGGCGATTACGCCTCGTAGGGCACATCGTCTTTTTTCGCGGGTTTCTCCAGCGGAAAAACCTGATTCGCCTTGACGACATGCCCGATTCCGCTCCGGCGGGGCAGGGCATGGCACAGCGGCATGAACGCCGCACCTTCGGGTGCGGCGTTTTTCATTTCTTGCGGGGACGGAAGGGAAAGAATCAGCCGGAAAGAAAGGAATGCAGGCAAGCGCCATCGGAAAGGGGGATGGGCCTTGATACACCCTGTTCAGACGGAATTTCGGGTATGAAAGGGCGTTCTCCGCCGTTTTTCCATCCGACGGCCATTTGTGCGTCATCCCCGCGCAGGCAGCACCGCAAGGGGGGTGTACACTGGGCGGTCACCGCCAGGATCGCTGCGCCACAGCACCATTTCACGCACGGTGCATCCGGGCCACGGTGATGCGGCGCGGTTGATTCGGGTATTGATGGCGGCCAGCAGGGCATCGCGCGCATCTGCCGCTGCCCGGGCCGAATGCCGGGAAGGCGGGGAGGGCGGTTCGCCGCCGGACCGGGCGACATCGCGCTGCCTGTCGCCGCGCCGCGCCTCGCGCACGCGGGCCAGGGTCAGGTGCGGGGCAAAGCGGCGGTCTT
>NZ_VSMK01000388.1 GCF_011682075.1 Nitratidesulfovibrio liaohensis | reverse complement strand
GGCGGGGCCATCGTGGCCGTGGGCAATGCCCCCACCGCGCTGCTGGCCCTGCTGGACCATCTGGCGGCGGGCGGTCCGCCCCCCGCGCTGGTGGTGGCCATGCCTGTGGGGTTCGTCAACGCGGCGGAGTCCAAGGAACTGTTTCTGGAGCGCGCCGCCGCGCTGACCCAGTACGGCCCGCACGGGTTGCCCTGCCTGGCCCTGCGAGGCCGCAAGGGCGGATCGCCCCTGGCCGCCGCCACCGTCAACGCCCTGGCGGAAATGGCCCTGCGCGAACGGGGGTGAGCCAACCGGGCAGAGTTTGCGCGCCGCCCTGCCCCCGCCCCGAAGCCTGCCACATCCCGGCATGTATGGCAGCGTCACGCGCAGCACCGTCATGCACGGCGTCCGCCTCTTCCGCCTCTTCCGGCGCACCCGGCACACCCGGCACACCCGGCGCTCCGAACGCACTGGGCGCACTGGGCGCACTGGACGCACCCGGACCACACCACTCCGGTTCTGGCGGGAGACCCCATCTCACGTTCTTGCGCAACAGGCACACCCTTTGCTATCCTGTACGACAGGCGTCCCGTTCCCTCGCCGGAATGACGCCACATCGCACCGGCACCGCCGGTCCAACAAGGAACCTGCATGACCCACGATCCACGCCTTGAGGGCGACGCGCACTCGGCTGCCGACACCGACGAAACCCCTTCGTCCGCGCCTGACGCTTCCGACGTGCCCGCCCCCGCAGTCGCTGACGCCCCCGGATCCCCCGACGCCCCCGGCACCACCGCCGCCGACACACCCGGCACCCCGGCCCCCGTGGCCGCTTCCGACGCCCCTGCCGAAGGCACCCCCACCGAAATTTCCGATCCCGCGCCCGCAATTCCCGCAGACTCCGCCGATGCCACGGATGCCGCCGCCCTTGCGGACGATGAAGACCCGGCCCTGCGCCTTGCCGCCGAGATCACCCGCATCGACGAGCCCGAAGACGCGCTGCCCCCGGTGACCCTGGCCGACCTGCCCCCCATGATGCAGGAAGCCGCCGCCCGCGCCGGGTGGACCAACCTGATGCCGGTGCAGACCCGCGCCCTGCCGTACATCTTCGCCAAGCGCGACCTGATGGTGCAATCGCGCACGGGCAGCGGCAAGACCGGGGCCTTCCTGCTGCCGCTGCTCGAACGCCTGTCCCCCGACGAAGCCGCCGTGCAGGCCCTGATCCTGGTGCCCACGCGTGAACTGGCCTTGCAGGTGGAATACGAGGCCCGCGTGCTGTTCGAGGGCACCGGCCTGAACGTGGCCGCCGTGTACGGCGGCGTGGGCTACGGCAAGCAGATGGACGCACTGCGCGACGGCGCGCACCTGGTGGTGGGCACCCCCGGCCGCGTGCTGGACCACCTGCTGCGCCGCACCATGAACCTGGACCGCATCCGGGCGCTGGTGTTCGACGAAGCAGACCGCATGCTGTCCATCGGCTTCTACCCGGACATGAAGGAAATCCAGCGCTACATGCCCAAGCGCCGCATTTCCGCGTACCTGTTCTCCGCCACCTACCCGCCCCACGTGCTGAACCTGGCGGGCGAGTTCCTGAGCGAACCGCGCATGCTCAGCCTGAGCCACCAGCAGGTGCACGTGGCCCAGACGCAGCACCTGTATTGCGAAACCAAGCCCATGGACAAAGACCGGGCGCTGGTGCGCATCATCGAATCCGAAAACCCCACGGCGGCCATCATCTTCTGCAACACCAAGGCCAACGTGCATTACGTGACGGCGGTGTTGCAGGGCTTCGGCTACAATGCCGACGAACTTTCGGCGGACCTGACCCAGGCCAAGCGCGAACAGGTGCTGGGCAACCTGCGCAAGGGCGGGGTGCGCTTTCTGGTGGCCACCGACGTGGCCGCGCGCGGCATCGACATTCCCGACCTTTCGCACGTCATCCTGTACGAGCCGCCGGAAGACCGCGAATCGTACATCCACCGCGCCGGGCGCACTGGCCGCGCGGGCTCGGCGGGCACGGTCATCTCGCTTGTGGACATCATCCAGAAGCTGGAATTGCAACGCATCGCCAAGCACTACAAGATCGACATCCAGCCTCGCCCCACCCCCGACGACGAATCGGTGGCGCGCATTGCCGGTGACCGGCTGACCGCCCTGCTGGAAGCGCGCCTGCGCGCCCGCACCGGGCTGGAACGCGAACGGCAGCTGCGCTATGCGCCGCTGGCCCGCGCCCTGGCCGGGGACGACGAGCAGCTTGCGCTGCTGGCCATGCTGCTGGACCAGTACTACCAGGAAAGCCTGCATGCGGCCCTGCCCATGCCCGCCACCGCCCCGGCCCCCCGGCAGGATCGCCGCCGTGACGAACGCAGGGACGAGCGGCGCGAAGAACGGCGCGACGACAAGCGTGATGCCCGACGCGAAGACCGTGACGGGCGGGATGGACGGGATGGTCGTGACGGGCACCGCCGCGACCGTGACCGCCGGGACGAGCTACGGGACAAACGACGGGACGAACGCCCGGAGGAACGTAAGGGCGAACGCCGGGATGAACGACGCGACGAGCGCACTCCCGCCGTGGCCGCAACGGATGCCCCCGCCAGCGCCGATAGCCCGGAACACCCCGCGGAACCGCGTGAAGACGGGCAGGCCCCCCGCGAAGGGCGCCGCCGGTCGCGGCGTGG
>NZ_VSMK01000387.1 GCF_011682075.1 Nitratidesulfovibrio liaohensis | reverse complement strand
CGGCGTTTCGCGTGCTGACCCTGCCGCGCACGGGCAGGCCCGGCCCGGTGCGCAACGCCGGGGCACAGGCCGCGCGCGGTGCCTTTCTGGTGTTCTGCGACCCGGACGACTACCTGGCCCCGGACTTTCTGCGCCTTACCCACGCGGCCCTGACGGAACCCTGCGGGCTGGCTGAACCCAAAGGACATGCCGAATCCGAGGGACTGGCCGAACCCAAAAGGCAGGACAGACGGGGCGAGCAAACCAGACCCGCGCGACAGGAAGAACCAGACGAAGCCCCCGGCATCACCCGTACCGCTCCCGGCCCGCATGCCCTGCGTGATCTGGCCCACGCGGCGTTGCGCGCCGCCGGTGCAGACGGCGACCTCGCGCCCGGCGACCTTCCCGGAAACCTGTCTGGCGGCATGCCCCCGCACGGCACCATCCGCCCGCACATCGCCTGCGTGGACTACATCGAGGAAACGCCTGCCGGATCGCGGGTGGTGCAGGTGCCGGACTTCCATCCGGACCTGTTGCGCACCCAGAACCTGTTCCCCACCACGTCGCTGATGCGGCGCGAGGTGTGGCTGGCCAGCCGGGGCTTCCGTACCGAAACGGCGTACGAGGACTGGGATTTCTGGGTACAGGCGGCCATGGCGGGGTTCAGCGTGGTGCGCGTGGCGCAGCCGCTGCTGCATTACGTGTTTCACGACGCCAACTACTCGCACGCGGCCCGCGCCGACGACGGCAGGGCCAAGGCGCGCATCGTGCGCGACAACCCGGCCTTCTTCGAGTCCGAGGTGCGGGCCTGGGCGCGGGCCCTGCTGTGCGGCGAACCGTGGGCCGTTCCCTTCACGCGGGGGGTCATTCCGCGCGCCGCCGACATCCGCGCCCTGCGCGAACTGTTCGTGGCCCGCATGGGCGCGGCGCGGGCGGGTGAGATATTTTCCCGCGCGGGGCTGTAGGGGCTGCCCCGCAAAAAGCGTCCACGACGCCCACCCACCCCCTGAAAATACGGCGGGCGGAACCGGCACCTGCCGTGTTCCGCCCGCCATCTTGCGTCCGCGTCCCGGACGCCTACTCCAGATCGTACTTCTTCAGCTTGTTGTGCAGGGTGGCGCGGGTGATGCCCAGGCGACGCGCGGCCTCGCTCTTGTTGTCGGCGGTCTCGCGCAGGGTGGCGATGATGGCTCGGCGCTCCAGGTCTTCCAGCGACAACCCGGCGTAAGGCGCCAGCCCGTCACCGTCGGCAGGGCCATTGCCCGCGCCAGCTTCGCCGGTGCCAGCGCTTCCGCCTCCTCCAACGTTCCCATTTCCCCCGCCCCCGAAATGCAGCGGCAGCTCGCGCTCGGTCACGTAGTCACCGGTGGCCAGAATCACGGCGCGTTCGATGGCGTTTTCCAGTTCGCGCACGTTGCCGGGCCAGTCGTGGCGCAGCATCTGGTCCATGGCCTGCGGGGTGAACCCCTTGAGGTGTTTGCGGTTCTTTTCCGTATAACGGTCCAGAAAGAACGCGGCCAGCAGGGGCACGTCGCCCGCGCGCTCGCGCAGGGCGGGCACATGCACGGCGATGACGTTGAGCCGGTAGTACAGGTCTTCCCGGAACCGCCCCGCCGCCGCCTCTTCGCGCAAATCGCGGTTGGTGGCGGCAATGACCCGCACGTCCACGGTAAGCGGGGTGTCGCTGCCCACCCGCTGCACCTCGCCCTGTTGCAGGGCGCGCAACAGCTTTGCCTGCAATGTCAGGGGCATCTCGCCTATCTCGTCCAGAAACAGGGTGCCGCCATCTGCCTGCACGAAGCGCCCCTCGCGCCGCCGGTCGGCCCCGGTGAAGGCCCCGCGCTCGTGGCCGAACAGTTCAGACTCCAGCAGGGTTTCGGTCAGCGCGGCACAGTTCACGGTGACCAGCGGCTTTGTGGCCCGGTGGCTGGCGGCGTGCAGGGCGCGGACCACCAGTTCCTTGCCGGTGCCCGATTCGCCGGTAATCAGCACCGTGGCCTCGGACGGGGCCACGGTGGCGATCATCTCCACCAGTTCGTGCATGGGCGCGCTGCGACCGATAATGCCGTGCGGCGCACCCGGCGCGCCCCCCTGTGAGGTCAGGCGTTCGCGCAATTCGCGGTTTTCGCTGGCCAGCCGGGTGTGGTCCAGCGCCCGTTCCAGGGTGTGGCGCAGCACGTCGAAGTCCAGCGGCTTGGTCAGATAGTCGTAAGCCCCGGTGCGCAGCGCCTCCACGGCGGTGTCCACCGAGGAATGCGCGGTCATGATCAGCACGGGCGTGGCCGGGTTCCAGTCCAGAATGTGATGCAACGCCGCTATGCCGTCCATGCGGGCCATGCGCACGTCCATGAGCACGGCGTCCCAGGCGCGCTGGCGCACTTTGGCCACGGCGGATTCGCCGTCGTCGGCTTCTTCGGTGGCATAGCCCCAGCCGCGCAGCATGGTGCGCAGCATGGAGCGATGCGCCGCGTCGTCGTCAACGATGAGGATGGTGGCGGTGCTCATGGCGTGTCGTCCTTTGCGGGGTTGCCGGGCAGGGTTGCAGCTGCGCGCGCGCCGGATGTTGTGGACGCGCCGGATCTCGAGGACGCGCCGGATGTTGAGGACACGGCGGGGGATGCAGCCGGGGCGGTGGCGGCAGCGGCATCATCCGCGCCGGGGGCTGCCGCGTCCCGCGCGTGCT
>NZ_VSMK01000397.1 GCF_011682075.1 Nitratidesulfovibrio liaohensis | reverse complement strand
GGGCAGCACCGCATCGGCGGAAAGCTTGGGCGGCACCCCGGCGGCCAGGGGGCTGAGCTTGCGCAGCCGGGCGCGGGCGGCGGCCTTCAGCGCGTCGCAGATGCGGATGCTGGATTCCTCCAGAAAGCGCTTGGTGCCCATGCGCGGCTTCTGGATGACCTCCACCGCGCCGTATTCCATGGCCTTGAAGGTGGCCTCGGCCCCCTGCTCCGTCACCGACGAGCAGATCACCACCGGAATGGGGTGCTGGGTCATGATCTTGCGCAGGAAGGTGATGCCGTCCATGCGCGGCATCTCCACGTCCAGCAGGATCACGTCCGGAGCCACCGTTTCCATGCGCTTGGCCGCCACGAAGGGGTCGGAGGCGGTGCCGATGAGTTCCAGTTCCTCGTCGCTGGTGACGATGTCGGCCAGAGTCTGGCGGACCAGGGCTGAATCGTCCACCACCAGAACCTTGATACGGCGGGCGGTCATCGCGTCCTCCGGTAGACGGTGGGCGCCACCTGTTCAAGCGGCAGCGCCATGCCGGTAAGACTTTCGGAGTGGCCGATGAACAGGTGCCCGTCGGGGCGCAGGCACTGGCTGAACCGGCTGAACAGCCCTTCCTGCGTGGGCTTGTCGAAATAGATGATCACGTTGCGACAGAAAATGATGTCCATGGGCTCGGAAAAGCTGAAGGGATCCATGAAGTTCAACCGCTCGAAGCGCACGGCGGAGCGCAACTCCGGCCCGATGCGCACCAGGCGGCGCGAGCGGTCGCGGCTGCGCAGCAGGTAGCGTTTGCGGAACTGGTCCGGCACGTTGTGCACCCGTTCCTCATCGTACACGGCGCGCACTGCCTGCTGCAGGGCCCGCGAGGAAATGTCCGTGGCCAGGATGGAAAAGCTGAAGCCGGGGGTGCGTTCCTGGTAGTCGCGCAGCACCATGGCCAGGGTGTAAGGCTCCATGCCGATGGAACAGCCCGCGCTCCATACCCGCAGGGGGCGCTGGGCGCGCAGCCGCACCGCCTCTGCCGTCCAGCCGGGCAGCAACGTGGCGGTCAGGTAGTCGAAATGGCGCGGTTCACGAAAGAATTCCGTGGTGTTGGTGGTCACCACGTCGATGAAGTTGCGCAGTTCCTCGTCAAACCCCTTTTCCGTGAACAGATAATCCACGTACTGGTCATAGCTGGCCATGCCCAGGACGCGCAGCCGCTTTTGCAGGCGCGCTTCCAGCATCACCCGTTTGGAGCCGGGCAGCTTGATGCCCACCTGCTCGTAAACGAAGCGGCTCATGCGGTCGAACAGCTTCTGGGACATGGGGCCAGGGCGGGCGCAGCCTGCAGGCAGAACCGGGCCGTCACTGCGGTTGGAATTCATGCACCGCCCCCATGCGACGCCGCAGGAACGCGCTGCCCGCGCTGGGGCTGGTCCGCCGCAAGTTGCACCAGGCCCGGCACGTCCAGGATCAGGGCCATGCTGCCGTCCCCCTTGATGGTGGCGCCGGAAATGCCCGGCACGTCCTTGTAGATGCGCCCCAGGCTCTTGATGACCGTCTGATGCTCGCCCACCACGCAGTCAACCACCAGGCCGAAACGGCTGCCCTGCGCATCGACCACCACCACCTGCTCGATGGCAGGCGCGGGACCGGACGATGCGAACAACTCGCGCAGGCGGATGTAGGGCACGATCTCTCCGCGCAGGTTGATGATGCGTTGCCTGCCGTCAGCCGCACTGGGCGTTGCGTGTTCCGCGCATTCCTCCACGTGGTTCAGCGGAATGACGTACGATTCGCCGCCCACCAGCACTTGCAGGCCGTCGATGATGGCCAGGGTCAGCGGCAGGCGGATGGTCAGGGTGGTACCCTTGCCCACCGTGCTGTCCAGTTCTATGCGGCCGCGCAGCGCCTCTATGGAGCGCTTCACCACGTCCATGCCCACCCCCCGGCCGGAAACGTTGGTGACCTTTTCCGCCGTGGAAAAGCCGGGAGCGAAGATGAGTTCCATGGCCTCGCGCGCGGGCAGTTCCACATCCGGGGCAATGACGCCGCGCTTGCGGGCCGTTTCAAGCACCCGGACGGGGTTGATGCCCGCACCGTCGTCGGCGATGGTTATCAGCACCTCTCCACCGGCATGGGCCGCCGAAAGGGTGACCGTGCCGGTACGCGGCTTGCCCGCGGCGGCGCGCACGTCGGGCGACTCCACACCGTGGTCCAGGCTGTTGCGCAGGCAGTGCACCAGCGGGTCGCCCAGGCGTTCTATGACGGTCTTGTCCAGTTCCGTCTCGCCGCCCAGGGTCACCAGTTCCACGTCCTTGCCCAGTTCCGCCGAAAGGTCGCGCACCAGGCGGCGGAACTTGCTGAACGTGGTGCCGATGGGCAGCATGCGGATGCCCAGGGTAGTGTCGCGCAGTTCGTCGCTCAGCCGTTCCAGTTCCTCCACCAGCCCCAGCAGCCCGGGATCGCTGCGCAGATGCGCCGCCTGAGAAAGCTGGGCCTGCACGATGACCAACTCGCCCACCAGATCCACCAGAAAGTCCAGCTTGGACGCGGCAACCCGGATGCTGGCCCCGGAATCTTCGCGCGAGGCCGATTCCTTGTCGCGCGACTGGCGGATGGTGCGCACGGCCTGCTGTTCCGCCAGCGCGGCGTCCACCCGTTCCGGGGGCACCACGCCCGCGTCGGTCAGCAGCCTGCCCAGGGGGCGCTGCTCGTCCAGCACGCGGTGCAGATCGTCGGCGCTGACGTCGCCGCGCTCGATCAGGATTTCACCCAGCCGCTTGTAGGCGGCGTCATCCACGATGCGCGCGTCGTCCACCAGCCGGATATCGATGTCCGCGTCATCCTCGACAAACAGGAACACGTCGCGGAGAGCGGCCTCGTCCGCCTCGCTGGAAAGCAGCACATCCCACCACACGTGGCACAGTTCGGGCTGCAACTCGTCAAGGCCGGGCACTTCGCTGAAATGCGGAAACACCTGCGCTCCGCCAAGCTCGCGCAGTTCGTCCAGCAGGGACAACGGGTTGGCGCCGCTGAAAAGAATCGACGGAACGGGGCGAAAGCGCACCCGCCAGGTGCGGGCACAGGGGGGGCACGGGGCTTCCGGCTCTGCCGAGCATTCTCCGCTCTCGGCATCGTGCGGCGTAGCATCGGCCACTGTGGTCGCCACGGGCACCAGCGCCCGCAACGAGGCCGTGATGGCGGCGGCGTGCGTCAGGTCCGGGGCATCGCCGGAAACGGCGCAGTGCAGCAATCGGGCGATGTGGTCGCGCGAGGCCAGGGTCAGGTCCAGCAACTGGCGGGTTACGGGCACCTCGCCGTTGCGCACCCGGTCGAACACAGTTTCCACGTCGTGGGTGAAGTGGGCGATGTCGTCAAAGCCGAACATGGCCCCTGAGCCCTTGATGGTATGCATGGCCCGGAACACACGCGCCACCAGGTCACGGTCATCGGGCTGGGCCTCCAGTTCCAGCAGGGCCGTTTCCAGCTCCGCCAGCAGGTCCTGCGCCTCTTCGATGAAGGCTGCCCTGTTTGCGTCTTCCTGCGATTGCATGCGGCACTTCCTTGTCCGGCCCGACCAGCCATGCCGGGCCCGCTGATTCCGCCGACTTCACCGTTTCCGCCGGATCCAGTGCGCTCACCGGCTCCGAGAGTCCGGCCTGCCCTGGCGATCGGGATGATCGGGGGGATCGGGATGGTCAGGATGAACGGGCGGCATGGCCTGTCTGAACTGGTTGTCAGGCCCGGACGGATTGTCGGACCCGTGGGGCCGGGCAGGTCCGGGCCACGGGCACCACCCGCTGCCGATTCCGTACCGACTCCGTAATCCGGTAAACTTGGCCCGTGTGAACCGGGCATGATGTGGCCAGCCGGGCCTAGCCGAGCACCTTCTTGACCACGGCCAGCAACTGTTCCGGCTGGAACGGCTTGACGATCCACCCCGTGGCACCGGCGGCCTTGCCTTCCTGCTTGCGCGTGGCCTGCGATTCGGTGGTCAGCATGACGACGGGGATGAACTTGTAGGCGGGATTGGCGCGAATCTGCCGGATCAGTTCTATGCCGTCCATGTTGGGCATGTTCAGGTCGGTGATCACCATCTTGATGGGGCCGGAGAGCTTGCTTACCGCATCCTTGCCGTCCTTGGCCTCGATGACTTCATACCCTGCGTTGCGCAGGGTGAAGCCTACCATCTGCCGGATGCTCGCCGAATCGTCCACCGTCATGATGAGCTTGCTCATGTGTCCCTCGTGCGCGAAAGTTCGGAGTTGGCGGTTCAGCGCCGGGCTGGGCTGACGGCGGCATCCCTTGGCCGTTGTCGGCCTGTCGCTTCTGTCAAACAGACTGGGCCGCAGGGCCCGGTTGAGCCAACGAGTCCAGTCAGGCACCCGGCGGGCATCACGGAGGGGGCCGCGATGCCGCGTATTCAGAAAAGTTCCACGTTGTCGCCGTAGCCGTCCCCGCTACCGTCAGCCGGATCGGCAACAGCCTGCGCCGCATGGCCGCCGCCCAGCACGCGACCGTGCAGCACCCGTTCCTGCTCCATGGTATAGCGGTCACGCATGGCAGCCAGACGCTGCGATGCAGCCGCCCGCGCCGAGGCGGGCACCCGTTCCCGCAGCGATGCCGCCATCTCGCCCATGTCGCCGGAGGCATCGGAAAGCCCGGCCACCACCTGGGCGTCGAAATCCAGCCCCTTCACGGCGTGGTCCACCCCGGCGGCCAGTTCCGCGCAGGCCAGGCCCACCCTGGCGAACAGACGAGCGGCCTCGCCGTTCACCTCGCGCAGGCCGTGGGTAAGCCCTTCCAGTTCGGCTGAAATCTCGGACACCCGCGAGGAGTCGAGGTAGGCGGTGGCGTAGGTCTTGAGCTGCCCGGCCACACCGTCCACTTCGCGCAGCAGGGTCGCCAAGGCCATGGTGCTTTCGCCCGCGTCCTGCGACAGCCGCTGGATGGACGAGGCCAGAACCCCCAGGGCCTTGCCCTTTTCGCCGGTATGGGCGGCGCGGATGCTGGCGTTGAGTGCGATAAGCTCTATCTCGTCGCCAACGTCTTCTATATCTTCAAGGAAAGCACTCATCTGGGCAACCATCTCGGCCACCTCGACCATGACGTGGCCCATGCGCTCGCCCTGTTCTGCCAGGGTCAGCATGCGCGTGACGATTTCCGCCACGCTGCGCTCCATGTGGTCGAGCACGGCAGTGCCGCCGCAATCTTCGCCCAGGCACGATTCGTCGGAAAAGCCTCCGGTGCGCTGCCCCACCCCGCGCACGCTGGCGGCAATGGCCGTCAACTCGCGCCGCAAGATGGAAACGGCATCGGAAAAACTGCCCCTGGCGTTATCAAGCTGGGCCTGTTGCAGGGCGCAGATGTCGGCGGCCACGGCCAGTTCCACGGCCAGGATCTCGTCTGCAGCAGGGGCTTCAGAAGAATTGACGGAGGAATCTTCCAGACCCGCGCGGGCGTCGGCCAGGGCCTCCTCCACGTGTTCCACCTGCTGACGCACGATGTCGTGAAACTGCAGGGAACCGATGATGCGTCCCACGGAGGCGGCAATGTCCGCAGTGTGTCCGCGCACTTCTTCCGAGGCCTTGCGGCTGCTCTCGGCAACCTCGTGCAGGGTGTCCATGTTGTCGCGGATCGAGCCGAACACGGAATAGGCGCATTCGCGCTGCATCTCGTGCATCTCGCGGGTGCTGGCCTCCGCCTTTTCGGCCAGGGAGTCCAGCGTCTTGGCCTGCTGCGTGATGCGGTCGGAATATTCGACGATCTTGTAGCCCAGCTTTTCCACGTCGTCGGCAAGGGTGCTGAAACCGCGCCCGTCGGAGCCCAGGCGGGCGCTTTCGATGCGCGTGGAAATGCCCAGCATTTGCAGGGTGCGCACCACGCGGGCGTAGTCGCGTATGGATTTGGAAAGTTCGTGCACCAGGCTGCGGGCACGGGCCAGCATGGCGATGTCTGTGGCATCATCATCCACGTGGCAAAGGGTCTGCATGGCGTCCAGTTCCGCCACCAGCTCTTCCAGAATGTGGCGCACGGTGTCGCCCGAGGCGATGTGGTTCAGCTTCTGGCTGTCAGCGGCGATGTCCTGCACCCGCATGGCCACGTCCTGCAGTTCCGCGCCAAGGGCAAGAAAATCGTCTTCGCGCTGCTGCACCAGCAAGGCAAGCCCGCTGCCCACACGCCCAAGCCGCTCCCGCACCTCGCGCGCCAGCGCCGTGTATTCCTGCATCTGCGTCCCGTCTCCAGTGGTTGTGCATCCCCGCGATGCCCAGACAGTCGCGGCATCATGCCAGCCGCGCCAGAATATCTTGTCCAGAGTGCCTCAGAGTATCCGGGCCATGCCACGAACCCCTGCCCCGCCCAGCCGTACAGCCTGACGCGCTGGCCCGTCCTCCGCCCGGCGACCGGATTCCTCCAGTCCGGCGCTGTCGTGCCGTCCGGCGCCCGGCCCGTCAGCACGACACGGGCATCAGTAAAGGTATGGTAACGCACCACCCATCGGGTTTAAAGTATAAAATAGGGGCGGTCCCTCGCTAAAACGCCCCTTTCCGCAAATGGCATTGCACGGTCAGTCCAGAAAGCGGATTTCCGCCCGTGCCACATGTTCACTCTGCGGGGTCAGCCTGACGTCCACCTTCCGCTTCATGAAGTCGGCCGCGCCAAGGATGATTCCCTCGAAGTACTCGAACAGCGCGCGGGAGGAGCGATAGGTCATCACGAGAGTGTTACCCTTGTCCTCATAGGTGAACGCTGGTGGGTTGATGCCGGGATAGTCCTTGGTGAGTTGCTTGTGCAGTGCATCCATGCCCAGGTACAGTTCCTTCAGGTCGTTGGTCTTGAAATAGCGGCGGTACATCCGGTAGAATCCATCCATGGTGTACCGCCCAAGCTTGCGGAACACTTCCCTGGTCGAATCGCCGGTGATGCGCGAAAGCTCATGGGCCATCTGCTTCAGCACCTGGTCCGGATAGTTGGCGGTTGCCAGGAACACCGGGTTGCCCATGGCTCCCAGCATCTTGGCCACCACGTCGCGCCCGTAGTTGCCCACGGCGAATTCCTGCATCAGTTTGGGCAGCACCCCGCGCATCTGCCCCTGCGACTTCCACAGCTTGGTGGCGTCCACCTTGGCCTCGCTGAAACGCACGGCCAGGGTCAGCAGTTCCTGCGAAAGTCCGGCCAGGTCACGCGTTGCCGCCGAGGCCTGCACCGCCCCGGTTTCCGATTCACCCGCCACGGTGGCGATGGCCTCCACGGCGCCGGTGACCTCCTCCGCCGAGGCGGACTGCTGTTCCGCCGCGGTGGCGATCTGGGCCACACGCTCCACCATGTCCTGTATGCGCACGGTAATGCGGCTGATGGCCTGCCCGGCCTCGTTGGAAAGGCGCGTGCTCTCCGTCACCTGGCCGCCCGTCACCTGCATGGACTGCATGGCGTCGTGCGAACGCTGCTGGATGGTGCGCACGGTCTGTTCCACTTCCTTGGTGGCGGACATGGTCTTTTCGGCCAGCTTGCGCACCTCGTCGGCCACCACGGCAAAACCGCGCCCGGCATCCCCCGCGCGCGCAGCCTCGATGGCGGCGTTCAGCGCCAGCAGGTTGGTCTGGTCGGCGATATCGTTGATGACCCCGATGATGCGACCGATCTCGCCTGCCTGTCCGTCCAGTTGATTCAGTTCAGCCGCCAACCGTTCGGCGGACTCTGCCACGGCGTTGATGCCCCCCACGGCACGCTGCACCAGTGCCGCCCCCGCAGCGGCGTCGTCGCGGGCACCTTGTGCGGCATCGGACGTGGCCGACGCGTTGCGGGCCACCTCCAGCACGGTGTTGCGCATCTGCTCCATGGCCGTGGCCACCGAGGCGGACTGTTCCTTCTGGCGCAATGCGCCCCGCGCCTGCTCGTCGGACGAGGCGGAAAGCTCTTCAGAGGCGGACGCCACCCGCTGGGCAAGCCCACTGATGTCGGCACCCGTGGCCAGCAGTTCCTGCTGGCGCAGTTCCAGGGCGGAACATTCACGGCGGGCATCGCTGTGATCGAACAGGGCAACCACCGCGCCGGTCAAGGTGCCTTCGGCATCGACCAAAGCTTCGGAATGCGCCTGCAACGACAGGTGCACCCCGGACAGAGTGGCCAGTTCCACGTCTCGGTGCATGGAAGTGGTGGGCAGCACGGGCATGAAATCCAGCGCGGCCTTGGTGGAACCGTTGCCGCTCCCGCCTCCCGCAAGGGCTTCCGCCATGGTGCGCCCGACCATCCGTTCCTCTGGAAGGCCCGCCAGCGTGACCACGCCCTTACTGGCCCTGGCGATGCGGCCCGAAGCATCCAGCAGCAGTACCGGGGCAGTCATGACGTCGAAAGCCGTGTGCAGTTGGGTGGTATCCGCCTCCAGCCGCGCGGCGGTTTCCAACGCCGGGTGGGGAGGCATACCCCGTGCGCGCAGACCGTCCCTTACCCGCACGGGCCCCTGTGCGGCCAAGTCTGCCCTCAGCCGTTCCAGCGCGGAAGCGTTGGCCCGCAGGTCGAACGCCACGGCCGCTACGGTGAGCGTCAGACCGCAGCACAAGGCGATGATGGACCACGTGATGCCGCCGGGCAATGCAAGACCGGCGGCAAGCAGGCTCAGTACGGTACCAAGGGCGGCGGGGATGCGGGGGAACGGCAGGCGCGGGTTTTCCATGGCAGTCTCCGGGTGGGGGTGATGTTGTGCCGGCGAGTAAAGCCGAATGTACCGTGTTACCCGGCGCAAGCAAGCGGGATTGCCAGATTATCATGCGAAGGCCCAAGGTCGCTCCAGGCCTGGTCCGCGCCGGGCAGGACCCGGCCCGCACCCGCCCTGCGTCGGCTCGGGTCCGGATGCCATGAAGGACAATGGGCTGGAACCAGGCCGCAACCAGACCAGTGCCGGCCACGGAACGGCCTGTCGGCCAGCCTGTATGGCGTGAATGGCGCACGGGCACTCTCTGCATATCGGCAGGAAATGTCGAAACACAGGGGAGAAACGACGGCAGCACCGCAACGGTCCGCCATGCCGGAGTGCCGCGATGTCAGTGGAGAACGCTGGATACAGATGGGGAAGAAGAAACCGAGAGGGACGAGGAAGGCGGCAAAAAAAACAGCCGTCACGAACGGCCCGCGATGGCAAGGGAAGGTGCCTTGCCGCCGTAACTAGGCGTCGTATTCGCCCTCGTCTCCGGAGCCGGAATCGGCGGCGTCGGCAGCAGCGCCGAAACCAGAGGGGGTGCCCCCCCCCTGCGCGCGGGGGGCATTACCAGCCGGGTCGGCGTACGCCGGGCGCCGGGCACGCCGAAACAGCGCATCCTGCAAGGCGGCCACGGTGGGCACGCCGCGCGCGGCATCGTCGGCGGGGTGGAGAATGGGGGTATAGCCAAGCCTGCGGGCCTGGTCGCGGCGGATGGAATGGGCCGCCACCGGGCGAACCTGGCCGTTGAGATCTACCTCGCCCCAGAACACCGCCCGCTCCGGCAGGGGCAGGTCGTAGAACGACGACAGCACGGCAGCCACCAGCCCCAGATCCATGCCGGGATCCTGCAACTTCATGCCGCCGCCGATCTTGGCGTAGATGTCCACCTGCCCGAAGTTGAGGCGCAGGCGCTTTTCCAGCACCGCCAGCAGCAGGTGCAGGCGGTTCACGTCAAACCCCAGCCCGGTACGACGCGGGATGGCCAGGTAGCTGCGGGTTACCAGAGCCTGCACCTCCACCGCCAGGGGGCGCTGCCCGTCCACGGCCATGACCAGCGCGGTGCCCGACAGGGCCGGGTCGCGTGCGCCCAGGAAGAAGGTGGAAGGATCTTCCACCACTTCCATGCCCTGCTCCACCATGCGGAAGACCAGCAATTCCTGGTTGGGGCCGAAGCGGTTCTTGAGCACCCGCAGCAGGCGGAACATCTGCCGCCGGTCACCTTCGATGGAAATGACCGTGTCCACCAGATGCTCCAGCAGGCGCGGCCCGGCCAGCGCGCCGTCCTTGGTCACGTGCCCCACCAGCAGCACGGTGGTGCCGCTGCGCTTGCAGGCCTCCACGATTTCCGTGGACACCGCGCGCACCTGGCTGACGTTGCCGGGCAGCCCTTCCGCCCTGTCGGAACTGACGGTCTGCACGGAATCGACGATGAGCAGCGCGGGGGCTTCGGGGCCTTCAAGGTGGGGCAGCACGTCGTCCAGCCGGGTGGTGGCCACGGCCATCAGTTCGTCATGCAGCACGCCAAGGCGGGCGGCGCGGGCCTTCAACTGGGGCAGCGATTCCTCGCCCGAAAGATACAGCACGCCGCGCCCGGCGGCGGCCACGGCCCCGGCCACCTGCAGCAGCAGCGTGGACTTGCCGATGCCCGGCTCGCCCCCCACAAGGATGGCCGCGCCCGGCACAAGGCCCTTGCCCAGCACGCGGTCCAGCGCGTCCAGCCCGCTGCCGAAAGGCTCGGCACCATGGTCGGCCACGTCCTTCAGCGCCTGCGCCCTGCCCTGCGGACCAACGGACGACGCACCGGGGCGCGCCCCGGCCTTGCCCTCGCGCGGGGCCACGGTCAGTTCAAGGGTGTTCCATTCCTTGCAGGCGGGGCACTGGCCGCGCCATTGCGGTGCGCGCGCCCCGCAGGCGGTGCAGACGTAGGTTTCGCGCAGTTTCACGGGCGCACGCTACTTGCTTTCGGGCGGGGTGCGCGCCTCCACCACCTTGACGCCGAACTCGGCCACGGAGGCGGGCGGGTTGTAGAACACCACCATGAACGGCACTTCGCCGCCGGGGGGCACGTTGGTGTTGTTGGTGAGTATCTCGATCTTGTTGTTGAGGGCCGTTTCCAGCTCCTGCTCGCCCAGCACCTGCAACTGGAACAGCGACACGGTGACGCCGCACAGTTGCTGCTTGGTGACCACGGCGGCGCCTGCGGCATCGTACAGCGAGGCCTCGATCTTGATCAGTTCGCGCGGCGAGGAAAAGTTGTTCACCACCTTGCCCTCGATTACCGCGACCTGGCCCACCTTTTCGTTGTTCACGTAGTACTGGCGGTAGTTGCGCAAGGCGATGTTCTTGATCTGCTCGGTGCCGTTGACCACGGGCGGGGGCGTTTCCGCCGCCTTTTCTCCGGGCCACATGCCGGTGAAGCGCAGGGTGACCCCCACGGCCACGCACAGCAGCACGGCCACGAACCCGGCAATGACCGGCCAGCCGTACTTTCTGGGCGGGGTGGCGGGCGGGGCGTCGTCCAGGTTGTAGCCCTTCATGGCGCCGATGATGTCGCTGACGTCCGGCCCGTCGTCTGCACCGCTGCGCTTGCGGACATCGGCCTGCACCTTGGCGCGCGCGGCGGCATCAAGATCCGCCTCCGGGTTGGGGGCAACGTCGAAGGGGCCATGGTCCAGTTCCGCCCCGTTGGCCGACACGGTACCGGAAGCAGCACCGGACGTGCCCGCAGCGGCGTCATCCGGCCCGCCCATCCCGAATCCGCCCGTTCCAAGTCCGCCCATGACGGCATCGAAGTCGGGCGCACCAGCGGCAGGCGGCGTGGCCGATTCGATGGGAAAGACAGACTTGCACAGCGTGCATTTCAGCTTCGCACCGGGGCGGGCACGATCGTCGGGCAGATTGTATTTGGTAGAGCAACTGGGGCAAATGACGATCATCGGGCACCTCGGACAGGGGGTCTCGGCGAATGGCCGGGGCGCGATGACAGGCTGGCGGCGTGGCCCACCCTACGCACCCTCGGGTTCGATGGCGGCTTCGTAGATACCGGGAAGTTCGCGATACCGTTCGGCATAGTCGAGGCCATACCCTACAATGAAGCCACCGGGCAACGCAAACCCCGCGAAATCCACGCGCACGGGCACGGCACGGCGCTCCTGCTTGTCCACCAGCGCGGCCAGGCGCAGGCTTTTTGCGCCGCGCGCCGCAAGCTGGCGAAACAGAAAGTCCACGGTGTGGCCGGTGTCCACTATGTCTTCCACCAGCAACACGTGCTTGCCCTGCAAGGGCACTTCCACGTCCTTGGTGAAGCTGACGGTGCCGCAGGTGGCGGTGGACGAGCCGTAGCTGGCCACGCGCACGAAGTCGAGTTCCGGGCGCATGTCCAGATGCCGCACCAGGTCGGCAAAGAACATGAACGCGCCCTTCAGCACGCAGACCACCACCAGTTCCTCGCCCGCATACAGGCGATTGATCTCCTGGCCCATCTCGGCCACGCGCGCGGCAATGGCCTGCGCGTCATACACTACCTTCAGGTCCTTGATCTTCATTGTCGTCCGGCCTCCGGGCCCGTGTATCGCAGGGTGTCGGATACACCGCGCAGTGCGCGGCATGCCCGACCCGTGGGGTTGTCATGTGCAGGCACAAGCAGCGCCTGATGGAGCAACATCGCGGCACGCGCACCGGACGGCACGCGACACGCCGTCCGCTACATTTCCAGCAGTACCGCCGTCTCGTCGCAGTCGGGGAACTTGGGACAGTGGATGCAGTCCGCCCAGATCTTCTGGGGCAGCACGTCCTTTTCCACCACCCGGAAACCCATCCTCAGAAAGAATTCCACCTGGTAGGTCAGCGCGAACACCCGGAAGATGCCCAGGGTCACGGCATCGCTCAGACAGGCATCCACCAGCTTGCGTCCCCAGCCCTTGCCGCGCAGATCGTCGGCCAGCACCAGCGAACGCACCTCGGCGATGTCGTCCCAGGCGATGGACAGGGCGCAGCAGCCCACCAGCGGGCCGCCATCGTCGGGGTCGAGAACCAGAAAGTCGCGCAGGTGGCTGTACAGCTGGTTCAGCGAACGCGGCAGCAGCAGCCCCTGGCCGGAGGTGTGCATGAGCAGGCCGTGGATGGCCTTGACGTCCTGCACGCGGGCCTTGCGGATGTACGGCTGGCCCATCTAGTTGCTCCCCAGCAGGGTGTCCACGAACTTGCCCAGTTCGTCGGCCTCGACAAGACCCACATGGTTGGCCACCAGCTTGCCCTGCCGGTCGTAGACCAGCAGTTGCGGGATGGAGGACACGTTGAAGAACCGCTGCAACTCCTCCTTGCCTTTCCACACCGGATAGTTGAACGGCGTGCGGGACATGAAGGCCGCCAGCTGCTGGGGGTTGTCGTCCAGGGAAATGCCGTACAGGGCCACCTTGTCTTCGGAATACCGGGCCCGCACGTTGATCAGGCCGGGGATTTCCTCCAGGCACGGCGGGCACCACGAGGCAAAGAAATTGACGATGACCACCTTGCCCTTGGCGGCGGTGACACGGCGCAGCAATTCGCCGGAGCCCATCTCTTCCACCGCCGGGGCGGCCACAGCCGCGCCGGACAGGGCGACGAGCAGGGCGACGAGCAGCAGCGGAAGAAGCATGAGCGATGTCAGGCGTTTCATGTACAAGCCTCCGATGGGATAAAGCCACTGCGCCCGGAATCCACGGGCTGTTGCCCTCGGCCGTTCCGGGGTCCGCCACGCAGGCGGAGCGCATTCTTACCGCCGAACGCGCGCCGGGGCAACCGGCGCGGCCATGGCGACCATGCGCAAGGCAAGAGAGAAGGCGGACGCCGGAATGGCAACCCGCCAGGCGAAAGGACACTGTTACGCCAGCGGTTACTGCACCGCCAGCAACTCCTTGGCCACCCGCACGGCTTCCACGGCGTCGGCGGAATAGCCGTCCGCGCCGATGGCCTCGGCATAGGCGGGGGTAACCACCGCGCCGCCCACCATGACCTTGACGGGCAGGCCGCGTTCGCGCACCAGGCGCACGGTGTCTTCCATGCGCACCATGGTGGTGGTCATCAGGGCCGAAAGCCCGATCACCCGCGCCCCGTGGCGCTCCGCAGCCTCCACGATGTCGGCGGCCTTCACGTCCTTGCCCAGGTCCACCACGTCGAAGCCGTGGTTGCCCAGCATCAGCGTGACGATATTCTTGCCGATGTCGTGGATGTCGCCCTCCACCGTGGCCATGATGATCACCGGGCGGGTTTCCTGCCCCCGCTGGGCTTCAAGCAACGGTTGAAGTTTGCGGAAGGCATGCTGCATGGTTTCTGCCGAGCGGATCAGTTGTGGCAGGAAGTATTCACGCCGCTCGTAGCGGCGGCCCACCTCGGTGATGCCGGGGATAAGCTTTTCCTGCACCAGCGAGAACGGGTCGGCCCCTTCGGACAGGGCGCGTTCCACCAGGGCCAGCGCGCCGTCGCGGTCGCCCCGGATGACGGCTTCTTCCAGGGTGGCGGCCTTGGCCTTCACGCCGCCGCCAGTTCCACCAGCCCCGCCGGTACCGCCAGCGGACATGGCACCGGTGGCGTCGCCGCCCGGCGTCCAGCCGGAATAGCCTTCGATGAACGACTCGGCATTGGCGTCCAGCCCCAGCAGCACGCTGGAAGCGGCCACCGCCTCGCGGATGCGCGCGTTGCCGGGGTGGGCGATGCACGAGGAAAGCCCTGCGCCCGCCGCCATGGCCAGAAAGGTGGAGTTCAGCAGTTCGCGCGCGGGCAGGCCGAACGAGATGTTGGACAGCCCGATGGTGGTGGGCAGCCCCTGCGCCGCGCACCAGCGGATGGTATCCAGACAGTGGCGCGCGGCCTCTGCCTTGGACGACACGGCCAGGGCCAGCACGTCCACCATGATCAGGCGGCGCGGAATGCGCAGGCTGTCGGCCTGTTGCAGCAGTTCCTCGATGATGGCAATGCGTTCCGCCGCCGTCACCGGCAGCTTGCGCCCCTTGAGCGGCAGCAGGATGAACGGCGCGCCGTGGTCGCGGCACAGCGGGCCCAGGTGCTCCATGCGGCCGGGTTCGCCGCTGATGGAGTTGACCAGTGGCGAGCCGGGATGGAACGGCAGCGCTGCGGCAATGGCGTCGGCGTTGGACGAATCCAGCGACAGCGGCAGCGAATGGCGGGCCACCAGGCGTTCCACCAGCGCGGGCAGCAGCACCGCCTCGTCCACCATGGGCGCGCCCACGTTCACGTCCAGCAGTGGCGCGCCCGCCTCCACCTGTTCGTCGGCAAAACGCAGGGCCTGGGCGAATTCGCCCGCCTGCAGTTCCGCCGTCAGCAACTTCTTGCCGGTGGGGTTGATGCGCTCGCCAATTATGCGGATGGGGCTGCCCGCCCCGATGTGCACGGCCTGGGCGCGGGTAGTCAGCACGATGCCGTCGCGCCGGGCCGGGTCGGGCTCGAGGCCGCCCGAAAGATTGCCCAGCGCGGAGCGCAGGGCTGCTATGTGAGCGGGCGTGGTGCCGCAGCAGCCGCCCAGCATGCGCACGCCAGCGGCGGCAAAGCGGGCGGTGTGCCGGGCAAAGTCGTCCGGCCCCAGGCGGAACACGGTCTTGCCGTCCACCAGTTCGGGCAGGCCGGCGTTGGGCTCCACCAGTACCGACACTTCGGACAGGGCCAGCAGTTCGTTCACCACCTCGACCATCTGTTCCGGCCCGGCACTGCAATTGGTGCCCACAAGGTCCACGCCCATGTTGAGCATGGACTGCACGAACACTTCGGGCCGCGTGCCGGTAAGGCTGACGCCGTTCTCGAAGGTCATGGAAACGCCCACGGGCAGGTCGCATTCGGCACGCACGGCCAGCACGATGGCTCGGGCCTCGGCCAGGTCGAACTGCGTTTCGGCCAGGATCAGGTCCACCCCGCCCTGCACCAGCCCCCGGATCTGGGCGCGGAAGGCGGCCACCAGTTCGGCGGGGTCCAGGTCGCCCAGCGGGCGCAGGAAATGGCCGGACGGCCCCACGCTGCCCGCCACGAAGGCCTCGCGGCCACCG
>NZ_VSMK01000385.1 GCF_011682075.1 Nitratidesulfovibrio liaohensis | reverse complement strand
CTGGAACGCAACGCCGACGGGGTGCCCGCCGACTTTGTGCGCTGGGCCGCGGAAGCCGGGGTGGAAATTGCCACCGGCGACCATGCGCCGTCGCAGTTCGAGGGCGCCCGGGCCGTGGTGCCCAGCCCCGGCATGGCCGTGGCAAAGCTGCGCCCGCTGTTGCCGCAGGGGCCGGACGCTCCGGAGATCATGGCAGAAATGGAGCTTGCCTGGCGGCAGTTGGACGACGAGCCGGTACTGGCCGTCACCGGAACCAGCGGCAAGACCACCACGGTTTCGCTGTGCGCCGCCATGCTGCGCGCGCAGGGGCTTTCCGTGTTCCTCGGCGGCAACATCGGCACCCCCCTCAGCGAGTACGTGTTGTCCGTAGCGCATGGTGGGGCGGACGGGCAGGGCAGGGCCGACGTGCTGGTCATCGAGATTTCCAGCTTCCAGTTGCAGGCCTGCACCACCTTTCGCCCGCGCGTGGCCATGCTGCTGAACATCAGCGAGAACCACCTCGACTATCACGCCGACATGGCGGAATACATCGACGCCAAGTTCCGGCTGTTCCGCTGCATGGAGGAAGGCGACCTGGCCATCTTCGGCCAGGGCGTGCGCGACCTTGTTGCCGCGCGTGACCTGAAGCCCCGCACGCTGTTCTTCGACGCGGCGGCGCGGCGTTTCCCGCGCACCTGCCTGCTGGGCGGGCACAACCAGGCCAACATCGAGGCCGCATGGCAGGCCTGCCGCGAGTTCGGCGTGACGCCGGAGGCGGCGGAAAAGGCCGTGGCGGACTTCGCACCGCTGGAACACCGGCTGGAGGCCGTGGCCGAGCGCAACGGCGTACTGTGGGTGAACGATTCCAAGTGCACCACGGTGGAAGCCCTGCGCGTGGCCCTGCAAGCCTTTGACCGGCCCGTGGTGCTGATGGTGGGCGGCAAGTTCAAGGGGGGCGACCTTGTGTCCCTGCTGCCGCTCATGCACGGGCGGGTGCGGGCCGTGGTGGGCTTTGGCGCCAGCCGCGAACATTTCGAGGGGGCCTGGATGGGGCAGGGCGATTTTTCCATGTCCTGGCATCCCGCGCTGGAGCCCGCCGTTGCCGAGGCTGCCGCACAGGCCCGTCCGGGTGACGCGGTGCTGATGGCCCCGGCCACCTCCAGTTTCGACCTTTTCGCCAACTACAAGGAGCGCGGCCACGCTTTTCGCCGCGCGGTGGAGGCCCTGCCATGAGGTTCGGCGCGAACGCGGACGCCCATCCCTCCGCCGCACTGGCGGACCTGCGGCACGGCGGCAGCTTCGGCGGCATCGCCCATGGCGACCACGGCCAGCAGAACGGCATGGACTGGTGGCTGTTCGCCATCGCCCTGACCCTTCTGGGCATCGGTCTGCTGATGGTGCTGTCCGCCAGCGGCATCGTGGCCGAGCGCTTCAACGCGGACAAGTACTACTTTTTCAAGCGCCAGCTGATCTTTGCCTGCGTGGGCGGGGTTGCCATGTTCACCGCTGCGGTGATGCCCCGCAACGTATTGTACAAATTGCAGTATCCCATCCTGTTCGGGGTGCTGGTCATGCTCGTCCTGGTGCTGACGCCGCTGGGCAACAAGGTCAACGGCGCGCGCCGGTGGATCCAGGTGGGGCCGGTGGCCGTGCAGCCCATGGAATTCACCAAGATCGCCCTGGCCCTGTACCTGGCCTACTTCATGAGCACCAAGCAGGACATCATCAAGACCTTCAGCCGGGGGGTCATACCGCCGTTCGCGGTGACCGGGGTGTTCTGCGTGCTGCTGCTGCGCCAGCCCGACTTCGGCGGGGCGGCGGTGCTGGCCATGATCCTGTTCTTCATGTGCCTGGTGGGCGGCACGCGGTTCTTCTACCTGGCCGTGTCCGGCGCTGCGGCAGTGGCCGGGGCCATCATGCTGGTGGTGCATTCGCCGTACCGGTTCCGCCGGTTCACCGCCTTTCTCGACCCCTTCGCCGACGCGCAGGATTCCGGCTACCAGCTGGTGCAGTCGCTGTTCGCGCTGGGGTCGGGCGGCATCACCGGCGTGGGCATCGGCGCCAGCCGCCAGAAGCTGTTCTACCTGCCGGAAGCGCACAACGACTTCATCATCGCCGTGCTGGGCGAGGAACTGGGTTTCATCGGCATGTCGCTGGTCTTCGTGCTGATGGGCATGCTGTTCTGGCGAAGCTTTCGCATCGCCGCCCGGCAGGAAGACCTGCGCGACCGGTTCACCGCCTTCGGGGTGACCCTGGTGCTGCTGCTGGGCGCCGTTCTGAACATGGCGGTGGTCATGGGTGTGGCACCCCCCAAGGGCGTGCCCATGCCCTTCCTGAGTTATGGGGGCAGCAGCCTGCTGACCACATTGACCTGCGTGGGGCTGCTGCTGAACTATTCGCGGACGGCACGCTGACGGCGTGCCTTCGCGCTTTTTCGCCACCGATCAAGATACCGGAGGAAACACCATGCGCCGCGTCATCCTCACCACGGGCGGAACCGGGGGGCACATCTTCCCGGCGCTGGCGGTGGCCGAGGAGATATCCCGCCGTTACCCCAAGGCCCGCATCCTGTTCCTGGGCGGACAGTACGGGCCGGAAGCCGACCTTGCGGCCCGCGCCGGGCTCGAGTATGTGGGCCTGCCGGTGCGCGGGGTGATGGGGCGCGGTTTGCGCGCGCTGGCTGCCGCCGGGGCCAT
>NZ_VSMK01000384.1 GCF_011682075.1 Nitratidesulfovibrio liaohensis | reverse complement strand
GCCAGCGCGGGGGCCATGCGCACGGCCCGCGCCGCGCCCAGCAGCGGTCCCCAGAAGGTGGGGAACAGCCGCTCGGCCTCGCGGTAGACCACCACCAGCGCGCGGGCAAGACGGTCGGGCGGAAAATCATCCGGGGCGGCCAGCACCCACCCGACGGGGATGGCCGTGCGCCATGTGCCGCGCGTGGCCTCTTCCATATGATGGATGAACGCCGGGCATTCGATGACGTGTACGGCCGGGGCACTGTGCTTGCCGCTTCGCGCATCCGTTTTCCGCAACCCCGCCAGCGCTCCCTCCAACGCTCGCCGAGCCGTGGCCGGGTTCGGCCCCAGGCCCAGCACCACCACCTCGGTGGGGACGTCGCCCCGCTGGCCGCGCGGGGGCAGCACATCGAACGTGGCGGGCAGCGTGTCGCCAGGCAGAACTCTGTCCGGCAGGTTTTTGTCCGGCGCAATATTGTCCGGCAGGTTGCCGTCCGGTCCCGCCTTGTCAGGTGCAACGTCGTCAGGCCCCGCCTCATCGGGCAGGGTGCGGAACTGGCCCAGTTCGTTGGGAATGCGCAGGCGGACGGGGCGGGCCATGAGAGTCCTTGGCGGGCGGAGGGCTTTCGGGTACAAGCGGCCACGGGTGACCACATGAAAACATACCGAGACCACTATTTTCTGAAGGCCAAGCAGGAAAACTATCCCGCGCGGTCCATCTACAAGCTGAAGGAAATCGACAATCGCTTCAAGCTGTTTCGCCAGGGCATGAAGGTGCTGGACCTGGGGGCTGCCCCCGGCTCGTGGTCGCTTGGCGCGGCAGAGCGGGTGGGGGCAAAGGGGCGGGTGCTGGCCTGCGACCTGCAAACCACCGACACCCAGTTTCCGCCCAACGTCACCTTCATGCAAGAGGATGTGTTCAACCGCTCCGAGGCCTTCGAGGATGCACTGGCGGCCATGGGGCCGTTCCATGTCGTTATCAGCGACATGGCCCCGCGCACCACGGGCACCAGGTTCACCGACCAGGCCCGTTCGCTGGAATTGTGCATCGAGGCCCTTGCGGTGGCGGACCATTGCCTGATAAAGGGCGGCAGTTTCGTGGTCAAGATTTTCATGGGGCCGGACGTCAAGCAGTTGCTTGATGCGCTGCGGGCCCGCTTCGAGACCGTGAAGACCTTCAAGCCCAAAAGCTCGCGGGTCGAAAGCAAGGAAACATTCTACGTCTGCCTTGGGTACCGGGGCGACGGACAGCAGGACTGACGCACAGCGCCAGTGGCACGCGCCGGGCAGCCCGCCCGCCGCGCGTTGCGTCGTGGCGTTTCCGCAATCATCTCTTTTGCCGACATTTCTTTCAGGAGGACGCATGGCCGGACATAGCAAATGGGCCAACATCCAGCACCGCAAGGGGCGTCAGGACGCCAAGCGCGGCAAGCTGTTCACCAAGGCCGCCAAGGAAATCATCATCGCCGCCAAGGGCGGTGGCGACCCGGCCAGCAACGCCCGCCTGCGCGCCGCCATTGCCGCCGCCAAGGCCGTGAACCTGCCCAAGGACAAGATCGACAACGCCATCAAGAAGGGCACCGGCGAACTGGCCGGCGGCGACATCCTTGAAATTTCCTACGAAGGGTACGGCCCCGGCGGCGTGGCCCTGATCGTGGAAGCGGCCACCGACAACCGCAACCGCACCGTGGCCGAAGTGCGCCACATCCTTTCCAAGCACGGCGGCTCCATGGGCGAGGCCGGGTGCGTGGGCTGGATGTTCGAGCGCAAGGGCGTGATCACCCTGGACGGCGGCAAGTACACCGAGGACCAGGTGATGGAAGCCGCGCTGGAAGCGGGCGCCGACGACGTGCGCGACGAGGGCGGTACCTGGGAAATCCACACCGCCGTGTCCGACTTTGCCGTCGTGCGCGATGCGCTGGAAGCCGCGGGCATGGAAATGGATTCCGCAGAACTGTCCATGATTCCCCAGAACACGGTGGAAGTGGACGCGGAAACCGGTCGCAAGCTGATGCGCCTGGTGGACGCCCTGGAAGACAATGACGACGTGCAGAACGTGCACGCCAACTTCGACCTGCCCGACGAAGTGTTGGCCGAACTGGAATAGCAGACATGCCTCGCACCGGAGCCCGCCTTGCGCGGGCTCCGGCGTTTCCGGCGTCCGGGTGACGCCCCTGCGGCAGGTCTGGTGCCGGTCGGCAGGTCTGGTGCCGGTCGGCAGGTCTGGTGCCGGCCCGCAGGTCGGGCACCGGAGCACCCGTGACACACGCGACGACCGTGGCGGCGCGGGCATTTCGCGCAATTGTCCGAATATGCGCATCCGCCGCATTGCGGCATCACCCTGCATTCCCGGCACCCGCCGGAGGCCCCATGCCCCCCCGCAAGCCCGCATCGCCCCAGGCGGAAACGCCCTCCAGCCCGGTTTCAGTCACCAGTGACGCCACCGGCGGCGTCACCGTCATCGGCATCGACCCCGGCTCGCAGTGCACCGGCTGGGGGGTGGTGCGCGAGGTGTCGGGCGTGCTCACGCTGGTGGACTGCGGGGCCATCCGGCCCAAGGGTGACGATTTCGCCGCGCGCCTGGGCCACCTGTTCCGCGAACTGCACACCCTGGTGGGCCGGTACGCCCCGGACGAGGCCGCCATCGAGAACGTGCACGCCGCCCGCAACGTGGCCACCGCCCTCAAGCTGGGGCAGGCGCGCGGGGTGGCCGTGGCCGCC
>NZ_VSMK01000383.1 GCF_011682075.1 Nitratidesulfovibrio liaohensis | reverse complement strand
TTCGGACGCCGCCCAGGCCGTGCATGCGGCCACCCAGGCGGCGCTGGACGCGCAAAGCCCGGCCCCGGACCTGTCCGCCACGCCCGCGCGGCTGCTGGAACGCTTCGGCGACAACGACTTCTGGCGCGACATGTCGGACAAGTGCCTGTCCTGTGGTGCGTGCACCTACCTGTGCCCCACCTGCTACTGCTTCAACATCACCGACGAGAACGACGGCGGTGACGGCATGCGCGGCAGGCGGCTGCGCAGTTGGGACAACTGCATGTCCTCGCTGTTCACCCGCGAGGCCAGCGGCCACAACCCGCGCATGGGCAAGGCCCTGCGCCTGCGCAACCGCGTGGGCCACAAGTTCTCGTACTATCCGCAACTGCACGAGGGCGTGGTGTCGTGCAACGGCTGCGGCCGCTGCATCACCGGTTGCCCGGTATCCGTGGACATTCGCGAGATGGTGGTGCGCGCCACCGAAGCCAATGAGGAGACCCCCAATGCCTGATGCCATCACCCCGCAAGCGGGCGCGCACGCCACTACCCTGGGCACGGGGTTCACCGACAATCCCTATCTGCCCGACGTGGCCACCGTGCTGGAAACCGTGCAGGAAACCCCGGCCATCAAGACCCTGCGCGTGCGCATCGACGACCCGGCGCGCATGGAGGCCTTCCGCTTCAACCCCGGCCAGGTGGGCCAGCTTTCGCTGTTCGGCGTGGGCGAATCCACCTTCGTCATCAACTCGCCGCCCACCCGCATGGACTACCTGCAATTCAGCATCATGCGCGCGGGCGAGGTGACCGCCGCCCTGCACGGGCTGAAGCCCGGCGACAAGGTGGGCGTGCGCGCCCCGCTGGGCAACTGGTTTCCGTTCGAGGACATGCGCGGCAAGGACATCGTGTTCGTGGGCGGGGGCATCGGCATGGCCCCGCTGCGCACGCTGCTGCTGTACATGCTGGACAACCGCGCCGACTACGGCAACATCACGCTGCTGTACGGCGCGCGTACGCCCAATGACATGGCCTTCCGCGACGACGTGCAGGAATGGCTGGGCCGCTCCGACATGCAGACCACGCTGACCGTGGACCAGGCCCCGGAAGACTGGCCGCACCGTGCGGGGCTGATTCCCCACGTGCTGCTGGATCTGGCTCCGTCCAACGCCAACAGCGTGGCCGTGCTGTGCGGCCCGCCCATCATGATCAAGTTCACGGTGGAGGCGCTGAAGAAACTGCACTTCGCCGACGAGCAGATCATCACCACGCTGGAACGGCGCATGAAGTGCGGCATCGGCATCTGCGGGCGCTGCAACATCGGCACGAAGTACGTGTGCGTGGATGGGCCGGTGTTTACGTATGCGGAGTTGCGCGACTTGCCCAACGAACTCTAGGTGGTGCCGCCACAAGGTGCTTTTTGCCCTCTGCCTTCGTCAGATCGTCTTTTCATTCCGGTCAGGTACGACAAAAGTACCCTCCCTTCATGAAAAGGCTCTCTTCCTCGGCAGAGAACAAAAATCCCTCTTGTGACGACACCCCCGGAAGAAAAGAAGAGACACGGTCCGCAACGCGGATTCGGATAGACAGTCCACAAGCCCCCGGCGCGGAAGCGCCGCGCCGGGGACCTACGGAGAGCATATGGCCGAGTTCTTCAACGCCGCAGACGTCACCGCCGCCGCCATCCGCATCGAGCAGCGCGGCCAGGACGTGTACAATCAGGCCGTTGCCCTGGCCACCAAGCCCGAGGTCAAGGCGCTGTTCCAGCACCTTGCCGCGGAAGAGGCCAGGCACGAGGCAACCTTCCGCGCCATGGCCGACCGCGTCGGCCCCGTGGAACTGCCCGCGTGGAGCATTGCCGCCGAGTACGTGGAATATCTGCACGCGCTGCTTGATTCGCACGCGCTGTTCACCCAGGCCGGTACCCTGACCGCGCTCAAGGGGGCCGCCGACGACCACGCCGCCGCCCTGCGCATGGCCATCCAGTTCGAGAAGGACACCCTGCTGTTCTTCACCGAAATGCGCGAACTGGTGCCCGCCGGGGAAAAGGCGGCGGTGGATGCCTGCATTGCGGAAGAACGCGCCCATCTGCGTGCCCTTACCGCCATGCTGGCGCAAGTGAACGCATAGCCCTTTGCGCACTGGCGGCCGCCAGTGCATGCATGTTCCGCGCGCAACGACTGACGCAACGGCGCGCGCGGGGCCGGTCCGCACCGGGTGTGGCCCGGCGCAATGGAGGGGCGGACGGCCGGAAAGAGGCACCCGGCCGTCCGTCATCTCCATGTCAGCGTCGCATGTCCGCCCCGCGCAGCCTCCCGCGGGCGGTGGTTACAGTCTGGCAGTGTGCACGGCGCGTTGTCGCCCGTGCCGCCCGGCCAGCACGGGAGGCCTTGGTGCTGCAATCGTCCCCCTTCGATTCGTCCCCCCTGGGTGATCCGGACATGGCCCCGGCGGCCTCCGGCTTTCGTCCGGCAACGTCCGGCGGTGTTCCCGCGTGGAGCATTGCCGACGAGCGCGTCTTTCTGGACCACATCCCCTCGCTGTTCCTGGCCTCCGATCTGTTCGCCGCAGCCTACCTGCGCGCCGGGCGCCATTGCCTGCGCCCCGTGACGCCGCTGGCGCTTTCCGCCGCCGTCACCTGCGAGGGGCCGTGGCTGGATCAGGGCGACCTGGACGTGTATCTGGCCTGCCTGCTGCTGGCCCTGCGCCAGAGCGGGCGTGCCCCCCGGCTGCG
>NZ_VSMK01000382.1 GCF_011682075.1 Nitratidesulfovibrio liaohensis | reverse complement strand
GGACTGCCCCCGCTGGGCGTGGGCGGCCTGCCGCAACGCGGCGACGGGGACGACGCGCGCCTGCCCACCCTGCGCGAACTGGAAGAGGCGCACATCCGCCGGGTGCTGGCCACGGAACGCAACATGGAGCGCTCCGCCGCCATCCTTGGCATCACCACCGTGACCCTGTGGCGCAAGCGCAAGGAACTGGGGCTGGAATAAGCGCGGCCCTGCTCTGGAAGCTAAGGGCGTCTTTTCGCTCGCTTCATCCGATCCCGCCGGTTGCATCGGACGAAACGGCAACCTGCGCCAAGGGTTGTTGAAAAACCTGTTTCGGGGCGCCTTTTCCGGTCAAAGACGGCAACTGCCATACGAATCTTCGAGCATTGCACCCGCCAATACAAATAAAAGTCTTGGGGGGAGGGGCCGGGGAGGAGACCCTTTTCCAAAGGGGTCCCTCCCCCGCAACGGTTTGGCTTTTCAACAGCCTCTACCTGGCCAGCCGCAACAACCGCTCGGCCACCACCGCCGGGGCCACGTGGCGGCGCATGGATTCGGTGGCGCGCAGTTCGCCGCGCAGGGTCATGGGCCCGCTGGCGTGGGCGCTGGTCAGTTGCGCCTCGCAGGCGTCGCGCAGCAAGGCGAACGACGCCTCCACCTCCGGGTATGCGTTGTCCTCGCGCCAGGGCAGGCGCAGCGCGGTTTCCGCCACGCGCCCCGCGTGCGAGGGGGCATCCAGCACATACACGCCCCTGGGGGGCTCGCCCGCGCGTTCGCTTTCGCCGGGGTAGCAGTGGGGCCGCCACGAATCGGGCGGTTCGGGAATGGTGGACTGCACCCGCACCGGGGGCACGGCCAGCGCCTTTTCGTGCGGTTCAAGGGACACGGTGTAGCGCAGCACGGGGCGCAGGTTGCCGCGCTGCTTGTCGATGCGCCATTCGATGCGCATGGTCAGGCTCCTTCATGCAGGGTCAGCACCTCGCCGAAGGGCGGGGCGTCGGCGCCACCGTCCGCCCCCACGGGCCGGGTGGACGCCCACAGCACCGGGTACGGCGGCGGCGCGGGAAAGCGGTTGCATTCAAGGTCGGTCAGGCAGATCAGGCAGGCCGGGCGCAGGCCGTCGGCATCCACGCGGGCGAAGGCCGGGCGGTAGTCGGTACCGCCCCCGCCGCGCGGGGTCAGGCGCAGGGGTAGGTCCCAGCGCGTCAGGTGCAGCACTTCCTGCACGGCGCAGTCGCAGCAGATCACCGTGAGCCGGGTGTCGAAATCCTGCAATATTGCGGACACCTCGCCGCAGAAGCGGGCCAGCGCGGCGTCGTCCACCGAACCGGAGCTGTCGATGACCAGCACCAGTTCCGGCAGATCCTGCGAGCGCAGCGACGGCAGGTGCAGCCCCATGTGCACGTACCGCCGGTTGGGCGGTGTCCACGAATAGTCGTTGGCCGTGCACTGGCGGATGAACCGGCGCAGCAGGGTCCGCCAGTCCAGCGGCTGGTGCACGGTCTGCCCGGCCAGCCGTTCCAGCCCGGCGGGCAGATCGCCCATGAAGCGCGCCCCCTGCACCGCCTGCCCGAGGTCGATGCGCAGGTCGCGCTCTGCCCGGCGGCGTGCGGCGTCAGATGCATCCCCCTGCAACTGTGGATGGTCGCGCACCTCGCCGGAAAAGGACGTTTCCACATTGTCGCGGCCTTCGCCATCGCCCGTGCGGTCGCCGCCGCGCCCGTCCGCGTCGTCCCCTTCCGGCAGTTCCGGCGGGGCCTGTTCCGGGTCGCTGCGGCGCTGCGTGGCCGGGGTTTCTTCCGGCTGGTCGCCGGAAGCGCCGGAACGCGCACCGCTGGCCTCTGCCTCGCCCTGGGCCTTGTCGCCGGTGCCGCCGCCCTTCTCTTCTTCCTGCATGCGCGAAAGCACGGCGTAGATGTCCTCCGCCGTGCGGTCACGATGTTCCGGCGCGTCCAGAAACCCTGCGGGCAGGGTGAAGCCCGCATCCAGCAGTATGCCGTTCACCGCGTAGTCGCAGGCGCGGTTCCACAGGCCCTCGTCGCGCCCGTGACGGCGCACGTGGTGGCCGCAGACCACGTGCAGCACCTCGTGCGCCTGCATGGCCGTGACCATGGCGTCCGGCAAGGCGGCCACCCGGCGCGGGTTGAAGCCCAGGGTCACGCCGTCGGTCCACAGGCCGGCGCAGGCGGGGTCCGCCTTCAGGTGCAGCCGCAGGGCCAGCGAACCGAAAAAGGGATGGTCCAGCACCAGCGCGGTCCGGGCGCGCAGCATGCGTCCGTGGGCCTCGGTTTCCAGCGCCTTGTCGGTGGGGGATGAAGGGTCGGGGAAGTCAGGAACGTCGGGGGAAGAGACCACTGCCCCGGCAGCAAACGACACAACAGGCGCACCATCCACTCCCCCGGCAAGCGTCCCGCCAGACAGCCCGCCCGCCAAGCCCGCCGGAACCGGCACACCGGGCCGCCTGCCGGGCCGGAAGTCGGCAATCTCCGGATGCACGGCACCACTCACAGCAGCACGTGGGCGTTGGCCTGCGCCCACCGCGCGAAGGACGGGGTTTCCACCACCGTGGTGTCTGCGCGCACGGAATCGCGCATCAGGAGTACGCCGAATTCCACGGGCAGGCGGTCCGCGTAGCAGACCAGCGCCTCCATGGTGTCGGGCGCGGCGTGGCGGGCCAGCGCCTCGCAGATGGCGTAGGCGGCGGCGGGTTCGTCGGGCACCGGGGCGTCATGCGG
>NZ_VSMK01000381.1 GCF_011682075.1 Nitratidesulfovibrio liaohensis | reverse complement strand
GGCTGGCCGAATGCGCCGGATGCGCGCCCGGCCTTGCGCTCGCGCTCGGCGCGGCGGGCCTCGGCCTTGGCCTGGAAGAGATACGCGGGCAGGTGCGCGGGCATCACCGTTTCACCGTGGCACAGGGTGACGGCGTATTCGGCGATGTTGCGCAGTTCGCGCACGTTGCCCGGGAAGGGGTAGTCCAGCAGGGTGCGCAGGGCCTTGCCCGAGCAGCCGCGTACGGTCTTTTTCATCCGCGCGGCAAAATGCCCCATGAAATGGTTGAGCAGGAATTCGATGTCCTCGCCCCTGTCGCGCAGGGGGGGCAGGTGCAGGCGCACGGCGGACAGGCGGCGGAACAGGTCCTCGCGCAGGCGGCCTTCGGCCACCAGTTGTTCCGGGTCGCGGTTGGTGGCCACCACCAGGCGCACGTCGCAGGCCACAGGGTCGGTGGCGCCCACGGGGTAGATGACCCCCTCGTCCAGGAAGGCCAGCAGACGGCCCTGGATGGACAGGGGCAAATCGCCGATCTCGGTGAGGTACAGCGTGCCGCCCTGGGCCAGGCGGAACCGGCCCGGCTTGTTTTCTTCCGCGCCGGGGAAGGCGCCCTTGCGGTGGCCGAACAGTTCCGATTCGGCCAGAAATTCGGGCAGGGACGACAGGCTGGCCTTCACGAACGGCTCGCGGGCGCGGGATGACGCCTTGTGCACGGCCTCGGCCAGGGTGTCCTTGCCGGTGCCCGTCTCGCCGGTAACCAGCAGGGGGCCGTCATTCTGTGCCACGGCGGGCAGGGCCTGAAACACCCGTTCCATGGCCACGCTGCGTCCCACCAGCGGGCCGAAGGCCTCTCCCTTGGCGGTCTTTTCCTCAAGCTCGCGCACCAGCGTCAGGTCTTCCACGGCGTGCAGCCAGCCCACCACGCGGCCATCGGCATCGCGCAGGGGGGACATGCTCATGCGCACCGGGATGCGGCGGCGATGGCGGTTCAGGATGTCGCCCTCCTGTGCCGAGGGGGCGGGGGGCAACTCGCCGTCATCAATCATGTCGTAATGCGCGCCCGACGCCGTGGCCACGGTGACACCCGATGAGGTGGTCAGCGGGCGGCGCAGCGGGCAACGGTGCAGGCAGATGCTGGCACGCAGGGCGTGGCGGCAGGGTATGCCGCGCACTTCCGCCGTGGTGAAGCCGGTCAGGGTTTCCAGCGCGCGGTTCATCAGGCGGATGGTGCAGTCGGTATCCAGCAGGGCCACGCCCACGGGCAGGGCGTCCAGCATGGCGGCAAGATCCACCGGCAGGGGCGAGATGCCCGACACGTGCGGCAGCGGCGGCGCGCCGTGACGTGCGGGCGATCCGGCGCGGGGCCGGATGCTGTGCTGTGCTGCTGGGGCTGTCTGCTGCGTGGACACGAAGCACCTGTTCCGTCGTTGCGCGTTATGCCGGGCGCGGGGTGAGGACACGGAGCGTCCGGCGTCGGGGTTGTGGTCCGGGGCGCCGCGTCGCACCCCGGACCGTTGCCCATGGCAGTTCCACGGGCGGCACATTTTTGCAAGCGGCTGTGCCAGCCGCGTTTCAGATCGGAATGCTAGTGGCCGCCAGCGCCGAAGATGCCGGAAGCCGCCACGGTAAGCACGATGACTTCCAGTACCGCGATGGTGGCCATCAGCGGGTCCTTCTTCTTGAGGAAGGCGGGGATCAGCGTGAGGTAGCAGATGATGGTCATGCCCGCGAGCAGCACGATGCCGATGAAGTTCAGGAAGTCGCCTTGCAGGATCAGGACGGCCCAGCCCCAGCCGGTGGGCACGTTGCCCTGGGCCAGGTACACGCCCACGCGCTGGCTCCACAGCTGGGTGATGACGTCCAGCGGGATGTGCGGGGGCAGGATGCCCAGCACGTAGACGAGGTAGGTGACCACCATGATGGCCAGCGAACCCCAGCAGCCATAGTAGAGCAGGTTGGCGTAGGTCACCTGTTCCGGAGACGCCTTGACGGACTGATTGGACATGTCTGTTTCCTCCTGTGCCCCGGGCTAGATGCCCAGGCCCTTGAGCAGCGCCTTGCCGCCAGAGAACAGCAGCACGCCGATGACCATGTAGCGGATGAACTTGGGCTTGGCCACGGCCAGCAGGCGCACGCCCACGAACGAGCCCAGCATCAGGCCGATGATGGAGGGGATGGCCATCAGCGGGATGACGCAGCCCTGGTTCAGGTACACCCACGCGGCCGAGGTGTCGGTGATGGACAGCAGGAACTTGGAGGTGCCCACGGCCACCTTCAGCGGTACGCCCATGAGCAGGTTGAGCACCGGCACGTTGGCCCACCCGGCGCCCAGGCCGAACATGCCCGCCATGAGGCCGATGATGATGAACAGCAACAGGCCCGGCAGGGTGCGGTGGGTCTTCCAGTCGATGACCTCGCCGGTGGAGGGTTCGATGAACACGCCGTCCATGCCGAGCGCGATGCTGAGGGCGTCCTGCTTCTTCACTTCGGGGCGCACGGTGTTCTTGGACACCAGCAGCAATACGGCGATGAACAGGATGGTGCCGCCAAGGCAGATCTGCACCACGTTGGTGGGCAGGGCCAGGCCGACCATGGCCCCCACGATGGAGCAGGCAGAGGCGATGAGCGCCACGGGCAGGGCCAGGCGCAGGCTGGCCAGGTTGCGCTTCAGCAGGCCGGGGCCGGCTGCCAGCGCGCCCGCCAGGGCCACCAGCAGGCCCGCGCCGCGCACGAAGTCGAGG
>NZ_VSMK01000380.1 GCF_011682075.1 Nitratidesulfovibrio liaohensis | reverse complement strand
CCGGCGGCGGCGAAGTGGGCGTCCAGCCCCTGCTTGACCGCATCCAGGCCCTGGCGCAGGGGGCCGCGCCAGCGCTGGTTCCAGCCGGGGTGCCCGCCGTCGGTGCAGCCGCAGTCGGACCGCCAGCGTTCCACGCCGTGGGCGCAACTCCACGACGACGGTTCGTGCAGCAGTACCCGCATGTGCGGCGGGTTGCGGTGGCGGAAGGCCGCGAAGTTGGTCAGCGCCACATCGTCGCGCCCGGCGTAGCCCTGGGCCAGCACGTGGGCCAGGGCCATTTCGCCAAAGGTGAAGTGGTGCCCGTAGGTTTCGCCGTCGGTGCACACGGCCAGCAGGCGGTCTCCGTTTCCGGGGGCACCGGCATCGTCGCCCCGCCCTTCGCCGGGGGGCACGGGCAGGGCGCGGGCCGCATCGGCCAGTCTGCGCCAGAATATTTCGCCGTCGCGCAAAAGTTGCTCGAACGCCACGGCCCGCGAGATGGGGCCGTCGTAGAAGAAGATGTCGATGCTCCGGCCGGATGGCAGTTCCGCCCGGTAGGGCAGGCCGATGTCCAGCGAGCCTTCATGCACCGGCTGCCACGCGGCATGGGCCTGGTTGATGCCGTCCAGCGCGGCCACGGCGCGGGCCTGGCGCGGGGCCAGCACGGTGAAGGCGATGCCCGCCGCGGCCAGCGTTTCCAGCGTGGGGGTGTCCACGGCGGCCTCGGGCAGCCACATGCCTTCGGGGGCACGGCCAAAGCGTGCCATGAAGTCGGCCACTGCCCATGCGGTTTCCACCTCGCGGTCGAGGGGGGTGGCCAGGGGCATGATGACGTGGTGGTACACCTGGGCCATGGCATTGCCGTGTCCCCAGCGCGCCGCGCTTGTCCGGTCGCCCTCCACCATGCGGCGCAGGGTGTCCGGCGCGTGGCGGTCCATCCAGCGCAGCAGGGTTGGCCCGGCGTTGAAGCTGGTCCATTCGTAGCAGTTCAGGATGTCGCCGATGCGCCCCTCGCGGTTCAGGCGGCGAGCCCACCCCAGCGGGGCGTAACTTTCGCGCAGGATGCGGGTGTTCCAGTCGGGGGCGGGGGCTGCGCTGCCTTCGGGCAAAATATCATCCAGCCACGGATCCTCGCGGGGGGGCTGATAGAAATGGCCGTGGATACACAGGCTGCGGGGCATGGGGACCTCCTGGTTTCCGGCAGGATACACGTCCCCGCGCTACGGGGAAAGGTGCCTCACCCGGTTATGGGGGCACAAGCAGGGTTTACGGGGGCGCAATGCAAGGCTATCATCATGCCGTAGTCAATCGGGGGTTCGCCGTGAACGTCGATACGGAAATGGTGAAAGATTTCCCTGTCCTGGGTGAAAAGCCCAGGCGCGGGGTCTTTTCCACGACGGCCGATATGAAAATCGGTTTCGGCGGTACGCGGCGTACCGTGCAGCAAAACGTGATGATTTACGTGACCCAGCGCGACGACGGCCGCTACGACGCCCAGGCGCTGAACGACAACCACGTGCCCACCGGCGAGACCACCATCCTCACCTACGAGGACCTTGTTCTCGACTACATTCCAGAACCCGCCGTCTATCACGAGAAAGTGTACCCGGCCATGCGCGAACTGGCCGGGCACATCGCGCGCGGCGAACGCCACCGCGAGCGCGGCGAGACCTGGAGCGCGGAATTCGAATTCCAGAACGCCCTGGCCATCGACGAGCAGAACGTGCGCGCCACCTTCGGGCTGGGGCTGACCTACCTTGCCCGCGAGGATCTGGACAAGGCGCGCGAGGTGTTCCAGCGGCTCATTGCCCTGCCCGGCGCCTTCGACCCGCGCCACAAGCACATGTTCAACGATTTCGGCATCAAGCTGCGCAAAAGCCGCATGTTCGGAGAGGCGTTGCGCTTCTACGCCCGCGCCGCGCAACTGGCGCCCAAGGACGACCACCTGCTGTACAACATCGCCCGCACCTTGTTCGAGTCCGGCGACTACGAGAAGGCCAACGGCTTTCTGTGCCGTGCCCTGGCCCTGAACCCCCGGCTGGAGGAGGGGCAGCAGTTGCGCGCGGTCATCGCCGTGCGCAAGGGCCGAGAGGTGGGCCACCCCATGGACATGCCGCAGGAATTGTTGCTGAATGACCCGTGCGATGTGCCGGAGGCGTTGGCGGATTCCGTTGAAGGCTACTAGCAGCAAGAGTGTTGCAGCCTGTGAAAATTCACGGGGCGACGTTCGGAAGAACGCCGCCCCGTTTTCGTTCAGGCGAAGGCCATGCGGTGGCAGGGAACGTCGTTAATAGGGGATGCCCAGATTCATGGCCGCATGCACGGTGGCTCCGAAGAACACAGCCCGGCCCGCCAGTTCGCCCAGCAGCACCAGCGGTCCCATCCAGCGGGGGATGCGCGGGCTGCGGATCATCACCACCAGCGGCACCAGAATGCCCAGTACCAGCCGCGCCCAGTACAGGGGAGAGGCCAGCCACGCGCGCGCGGTCATCTGCATTACCGTGCCGCCCGACGCCCACACGCAGGGCACGATGACGTACACGGCCAGCGCCGCCGCAAGGCTGCCCAGCAGCACGGCGCGCAGCATGGGCTGGCTGCCTTCGCCCGCGAACCAGCTGCCGAAGGATGTCCCCAGCAGCAGCGCCGACAGCAGGAAGAAGCCCAGCGGCGCGGCGTTGTGCACGGCGGGCATGGCAGGCGGGGCATAGGTCATGCCCGAGGTGTACAGGGCGGCCAGGCCCACCAGCGCGGCAGC
>NZ_VSMK01000379.1 GCF_011682075.1 Nitratidesulfovibrio liaohensis | reverse complement strand
GGCGGCCCAGGCCCTGGCGATGACGCTGGCGATGACGCTGGCGATGACGCTGGCCGGGCCGGCGACGGCCCGGGCGGCGGACGAGCAGCCCGCCACGCTCGAAGAGGAGGTGGTGGTTTCCACCCCCATCATCGAGGGTAACGAAACCACCCGCTACGGCGGCCAGTACACCGAAGTCACCCAGGATCAGATCAGCGACCTCAACGCGCAGGACATGTCGTCGGCCCTGCGGCGCACCCCCGGCGTGAACATTTCGCGCTACAATCAGGTGGGTTCCTTCGGCGGCGCCGAAGGCGGCGGGGTGTTTGTCCGGGGCATGGGGTCCAGCCGCCCAGGCAGTGAAATCGCCACCCTGTACGATGGGGTGCCGCGTTACAACCCGGTGTACAGCCATCCCCTGCTGGACATCCTGCCCATGGACCCGGCGCAGTCCATCCGGGTATACAAGGGCGTGCAGCCCACGGAATTCGGCAACGGCTTCTCGGCCATCGACGTGATTCCCAAGCGCATGACCGAGGAAGGCTTCCGCACCCGGCTGTTCACTTCGTACGGCAGCTACAACACCTTCACCCAGGGGGTGGAGCACGGCGGCAAGCAGGGCGGCACGGACTACTATTTCGGCCAGAGCCTGCGCCTGTCCGACGGCCATCGCGAGCATTCCGACGGCCAGTTGGAAAACTACTTCGCCCGCCTGGGCCAGGACCTGTACGAGAACTGGAACGTCTCGTGGTTCGCCAACATGAGCCGCAACGTGGCCCGCGATCCGGGCAGCAGCGAAGGCACCACCAACGACGGGCGCTTTTCCACCGATGACGTGCTCAACGTCATCACCCTGTCCAACGACTACAAGGACGCCAGCGGCCACCTGAAGCTGTACTGGAACAACGGCTACGCCAACTGGGCGGGGCAGGTGTACACAAGTCCGACGTCCACCGACGTGACCATCAGCGACTGGGACACCTACGGCGTGCGCGCCCGCGAGGCCTTTCGGGCGTGGGAGGGCGGCGAGGTGGTGACCGGCTTCGACTACGACGTCATGAGCGGCAAATCCGTCTTCGAATACTACAACGACACCACGCGCGAGTTCGAGCGCACCGACTTCACCCTGTTCTCGCCGTACGTGGCCGTCAGTCACATGTTCGGTGACCGCGGCGGGTTCTACGCCATTCCTTCTGCGGGCACGCGCTATTACACCCACGACGAGTTCGGCGACCAGCTTGCGCCGCATGCCGGGCTGGTGCTGGGGTACAAGGACACGGAAGTGCATGCCAGCTATGCGCGCGGGGTAAGCTACCCCGGCCTGGACGTGGCTGTGTTTTCCCAGAATTCCATCGCGGGCATCGCCAACGGGCCCTACCGCGAAGACTGGAAGGATCTCGATCCCGAACTGCTCGACCATTTCGAGGTGGGCATAAGCCAGAAGCTTTGGAGCAAGGTCAAGGCCGGGGTCACCGCGTTCTGGGAAGACGGGTCCGACCGGTATGTCGTCGTGGGCAGCGCACCGCCCCCGCGCATGCGCTTCGAGAACGTGGAATCGTTCCAGATTCAGGGGGTGGAGGCCACCATCACCTACACCCCCCTGCCCGACCTTTCGTTGTACGTGGGTTCCACCTGGCTCGATACCTTCCCTTCCGACCTGCCCTACGCGCCGGAATGGACCCTTAGCGCTGGCCTGAACTGGCGGTTCCTCACGCATTTCCGGCTCAGCCTGGACGCGCAGTACGTGACGGAAGAGCAGGTGCGCAGCCAGTCGCGCTTCGACAACGCGGTGAACACCGAAACGGTGGACGCCTATCACGTGGTCAACGGGCGGCTTTCCTATCTGTTCGACTACAAGGAGTGGGGCATCACCGAGGCCGAACTGTTCCTGGCGCTCGAAAACATCACCGACTCCGACTACGAATACCGGCCCGGCTATCGCATGCCGGGGTCCAGCGTCACTGTCGGGGCCAGCGTGACCTTCTAGTCATCATGACGGCGGGGGAGGCGGCATGCCGTTTCCCCCGCCGCCTGTGCATCGGAGACCGGTCGGGCGTCACGCAGTTTCACCGGGTGAAAGGCCGGAAGGGCTTGCGCCCGGCCACGCGGACATGCAACCGCGCCCATGGGGCGCAACGGAGCGGGAACCGGCATGGCATCGCAGCATTCGCATGCGGTACACGGAGCGGACATGGCGGTATGCCGTGATCCGCGCGCGCTGTTTTTCGACGAGCGCGCCGACACCTGGGAAGAGCGCTGCTACCCCCCGGCCACGCGGGAGCGGCTGGCGGAACTGGCTCGCGGCTTCGGCATCCTGCCGGGGGCCGACGTGCTGGACATGGGCACCGGCACGGGGGTGCTCATTCCCTACCTGCGCGAGGCGGTGGGCGAAGGGGGGCGCATCCTGTCCTTTGATGTCTCGTACGAGATGGTGCGCCGGGCAGGTTGCAAGGAACCCGGCGCGCGCGGGCTGTGCGTGCAGGCCACGGCCATGCGCATTCCGGCGCGCGACGGCGCGTTCGACCACGTGATCTGCTTTGCGGCCTTTCCCCACTTTGCGGACAAGGCGCAGGCCATGCGCGAGATGGTCCGGGTAACCCGGCCCGGTGGAGAGGTGATCGTGGCCCACCTGTTGAGCCGGGCGGAACTGGCCCGCCATCATGGCGGGCACCCCGCCGTGGCCGCCGACGCCCTGCCCGGCGATGCCGCCCTGCGCGATCTGATGCGCGGGGCTGGGTTGGCCGGGGCGGACATTG
>NZ_VSMK01000378.1 GCF_011682075.1 Nitratidesulfovibrio liaohensis | reverse complement strand
GGTCGAGGGTGATGGTCACCCGCTCGCGGTCGGGCAGGCCGCTCCATTGCCACGAGGCCGCATGCGCGGCCGTGGCGGGCGGCCCGGCAAGGGCCGCGATGAGGAGCAGCCGGGCAAGACCGGCGGCAGAGGGTCGTTTCACGCAAGAATCCTGTGCATGTGCGCGTACATGGGCATGCGGCGGGAACGGCATGCCGCCCGACATGGCGGCGGGAAAAAACCGACGCGGGCACTAACCCCTAGCAAAAAACGTGCAACGGCGGACACCTGCGCCTTGTCCATTCTGTCGCGCCCCTTCCGCCGCGTCTGGCGCAAACCGCCCGTACCCGGGCAGCTTCCCTCCGGCGTTCCGACGGACAGGGGGGCTACGAGTCGGAGCGCTTCTTCTTCAGCTTTTCGATGAGCGTGGTGCGCTTGATTCCCAGGATTTCCGCCGCCTGGTTCTTCACTCCCTCGGCCATGGTCAGGGCCTCGTCCAGCAGGCGTTCTTCCACCGTGTCCAGAAAATCCTTCAGGTTCATGCCCTTGTCGCGCAGGTCGGTGATGGTGGGCCAGCTGAAGCCCGCAGGCACGCCGCCGGATGCGGCACCCGCGGCCACGGGCAGCGGATCGGGCGGGGTCGGCTCCGGCAGCGAGACGATGTCGCCCACCTCGTCCAGGATCTTGCGGGGCAGGTCGGCGGGGGGCACCACGTCGTCGTCGGCGAGGATGCTGAGCCGCTCCATGAAGTTTTCCAACTCGCGCACGTTGCCCGGCCACGAATAGGCGGCCAGCACCTTGCGCGTGTCGGGTGCCAGCGTCAGGCAGCGGCGGCCCTTGCGTTCGCAGAAGCGGCGCATGAAATGTTCGGCCAGCACCAGAATGTCGCCGCCGCGCTCGCGCAGGGCGGGCAGGTGCAGGGGAATGACGTTGAGCCGGTAGTACAGGTCCTCGCGGAAGCGCCCGGCGGCCACCTCGCGCTCGAGGTCGCGGTTGGTGGCGGCCACGATGCGCACGTCCACCTTCTTCACGCCAGCGCCGCCCACGCGCTCGATTTCCTTCTCTTGCAGCACGCGCAGGATCTTGACCTGCAGCGTCAGGTCCATCTCCCCGATTTCGTCCAGGAAGATGGTGCCGCCGTCGGCCAGTTCGAACCTGCCGGGCCGCGAACGGATGGCATGGGTAAAGGCGCCCTTCTCGTGGCCGAAGAGCTCCGATTCCAGCAACTCCTTGGGGATGGCCCCGCAGTTGATGGGCACGAAGGGCATGGACCGGCGCTGGCTGTTGGAATGCAGCGCGCGCACCAGAAGTTCCTTGCCGGTGCCCGATTCGCCGGTGACAAGCACGGTGCTGTCGGTGGGGGCCACTTTGGCCAGAATGCGGAAAACGTCCCTGAGCGATGTGCTTTGGCCAATGATGCCACTGATGTCGAGATCCATTCCCTCTCCCGGAAGGCTCGCTGAATGTGTCCCGCTTCCCCCCGTGCCACTCCGATGCGCGCCCGGCCCGTTTCGTTCGCCAGTCCGGCTCGCGGTCGTCACGCCTGTCCGTCGCACGGTGTCGGTTCGCCCGGGATCCCGGTTCGTACCGGACTGGTCCGGACTGGTTCGGACTGGCTCGGACTGGCGCCCGGATATGCCTTCGGACAGGTTCCTTGGCATGTGCGTGTGCGGCCCGGAAATCCCGACGGCTCTTGCGTTCGCATTACGGAACACGGGCGGCATGGCACGTCTGGCTTCATCAGTGTCAATTCGCTGACGCGAAGTCAAGTATAGGGGTGAAAAAAGCGGCTTCCGCACATGGGGCCGGGAGAAGTGCCACCCTGCCCCCTCACGCGACCACCCAGGCGTGGCGGTGCGTGCGGCTGCGCACGCAAAGGGCGGGATGGTATCCGAAAGGTGCGTACCTTGCCCGCATGGACGCGCCGCCGTATGGTTGAAGGAGTCCCTTTCATCAACAAACAGTGCGGCGTATCCGGGCCGGTCAACTCCCGCCTGGGAGAGACCAAAATCTGCCTGCATCAGCCAACGTTTTCCCCTGTCTGCCAAGGTCCGGCGGTCACGGGTCCGCCTGGGAGTTTTTCGTGCTCGACATTCTTTCCGCCCTGGTCCCGGTGTTCGGCATCATCGTGCTGGGCATGTGCGTGGAACGCATGGGCAGCCTGCCCAAGGGCACGCCCGCCGCCCTGAACCAGTTCGTGTTCCGGGTTTCGCTGCCCGCGCTGCTGTTCCATGCCGTGGCCCGCAAGACGCCGGAAGAACTGGCGCGCGGCGGCTTTGCCGCGGGCACGGTGGCGGGCATGCTGCTGGCCTTTGCGCTGGGGTATCTGCTGTGTTCGCGCGGGGGGCGGCGCCATGGCCCGGAGGTGGCCGTGCTGGCCCAGGCCGCCAGCTTTCCCAACAGCGCCTTCCTGGGGCTGCCCATCGTGACCTCGCTGTTGCCCGGCAACGACGACGCGGTGCTGGCCGGGGGCATGGTCTCCGTGCTGTGCCTTGCGGTGCTGCTGGTGACCATGGCCCGGCTGGAGGCCATCCGCAGGGGCGGCGGCCTGTCGTGGCGGGTGCTGCGCGAAGTGGCGGTGGCCCTTGGGCGCAACCCCATTCTGCTGGCCTCGGTGGCGGGGGTGGCGGTAAGCCTTTCCGGGCTGGGGCTGGCCCGCCCCGTGGCCGCCATGGCCTCCATGGTGGGGGCCACGGCATCGCCGTGCGCGCTGTTCGGCATCGGCATGGTGCTGGCCGCGCAGCTGACAGCCGAGG
>NZ_VSMK01000377.1 GCF_011682075.1 Nitratidesulfovibrio liaohensis | reverse complement strand
CTGGCCGGGCCGGACGGCGCGGTGACCGGTGCCGACGCCAGCCCGCACATGCTGGACCGCGCCCGCGCCAATCTGGCCGCCACCAATACGGACGCGGCAAAGGGCGCAGCCGCGTCGCTGACCGAGCGCGTCCCAAACCCGTCTGGACCAGACGTGTCTGGACCAAACCGCCAGTCTGCCCCCATACGCTTCGTGGAGACCGGGGCGGAGTGCCTGCCCTTTGCCTCCGGCAGCTTCGACGTGGTCATTTCCAACGGAGTATTCAGCCTGATAGTGGACAAGCCCGCCGCATTGCGCGAAATCCACAGGGTGCTGCGGCCCGGTGGCCGCCTGCGCCTGGCCGACCAGATACTGGACGGGCCCGCCCCGCAGGGCGCGGACGTGGTGTCCACTTGGTTCCGCTGACAGGGCGGCGCCGTACCGGGAACGGAGTTCCTGGCCATGCTCCGCGAGGCGGGATTTCACGATGCGGCCTGCCTGGGCCGCACCGGCTACCGCAGTTCGTCCGTCACCGAAGGGATGCTGTTCGCCGCCACCCGCGCGGAATGATCCCGCCCGCACCGCCACGCGCCGCAACTTGCGCTTCCGGTGGGCACACGGTCGGCATACGATCGACATCTTGGCCCGCACACGGCCGGCATGCCGTAGACGCCACACTTCACGACGCATCACTACGCATAACGGGAGAATCGCACATGACCACCCCCGCCGCTTCCGGCCTGCCCGCCATCACCTGGGACGACTTCGAGAAGGTGGAACTGCGCACCGGCACCATCGTGCAGGTGGAACCGTTTCCCGAGGCCCGCAGCCCCGCGTGGAAGGTGTGGGCCGACTTCGGGCCGGGCATCGGCGTGCTGAAGTCCAGCGCGCGCATCACCCACCTGTACGGGGCGGACGACCTGCTGGGCCGCCAGATCATCGGCGTGGTGAACTTTCCGCCCCGGCAGATCGGGCCGTTTCGCTCGGAATTCCTGGTCACCGGCTTTGCGCAGGCGGACGGCAGCGTGGTGCTGGCCGTGCCGGAGCGGCCCGTGGACAATGGCTTGAAGCTCGCCTGAAACGCGCCCGCCCGGACATCAGGTTTGTCCCTTCGCCCGTTGGCGCTGTTGAACCTTCTCAGTGGAAGGCTGTCTCCAACCCTGTGGATTTCCGACATCTTTCCCGCGCATTGCAAGGTTTTTCCATGACCAGCCAAGCCGATACCCCCGCCGCCAGCAACGCCCCCGATCCGATTGATCCGCTCGATCCGCTCGAGCAACCTGATCAGCCCGGGCAAACCTCACCGGCCACCCGTCACGTGCGCTACGTCATGGGCGTGGACACCGGCGGCACCTGCACCGACGCCGTGCTGGTGGACGCCGCCACCCGCCGGGTGGTGGCATCGGCCAAGCGGCCCACCACCCATCACGACCTTGGCCGGGGCATGGCCGGGGCCATGGCCGCCGCGCTGGCCGCGTCCGGCCTGCCCGCCAGCGCCGTGGACCTGGTCTCCGTATCCACCACGCTGGCCACCAACGCCGTGGTGGAAGGGCAGGGGGCAGAGGTTGGGCTGTTCATCATCGGCTACGCCGGGCGCATCACCGTGCCCTGCGCCTCCATGGACGCCATCCCCGGCGGTCACAAGCTGGACGGGTCGGAAGAGGAGCCGCTGGCGCTGAACCGGCTGGTGGACGCCATCCGCCTGATGCGGAACCGGGTGGACGCCTACGCCGTGTGCGGCATGATGAGCTTCGTGAACCCCGCCCACGAGCTGGTGGCGGAACGGGCCATCGGCATGGTGGACCCCAAGCCGGTGTTCTGCTCGCATCTGGCCAGTTCCCGCGCGGGCATGAAGGAACGCGCGGCCACGGCGGTGCTCAACGCGCGGCTGCTGCCGGTGATGCGCCGCTTTCTGGACGGGGTGCGCACCGCGCTGGAGGATCTGGGCATTGCCGCCCCGGTGGTGGTGGTGCGCGGCGACGCCACGGCCATGCCCATGGACGAGGCCCTGCGCAACGCATCGGCCACCGTGGCCAGCGGCCCCGCCGCCATGGCCGGGTACGGCGCGGCGCATGCGGCGGGCAGGCTGCCGAATGGGGATGAAGACGTCGGGAACGCGGACGGAAAGGAACACGCGATACCGGCAGGCGCCAACGCGAGCAAGGGCGTGGCTTCGCTCGCCACGGCCCCGAACACATCGCCGGATGCATCGGCAAACACCGGCACCCCGCCACCGCCGGACGCCCTCATCGTGGACGTGGGCGGCACCACCACCGACGTCACCCTGCTGCGCAGGGGCCGCCCGGTCATCCAGGCCGACGGCATGGTGGTGGGCGACTGGGAAACCCACGTGGAAGCCGTGGAAATGTTCACCGTGGGCGTGGGCGGCGACAGCCTGGTGCGGCCGGATGCGGACGGCACGCTGTCCGTGGGGCCGTTGCGGGTGGTGCCGCTGTGCATGGCCGGTCCCCTGCCGGACCCGGCACAATGGCTGCGCGCCGGGGGCCGGGCGCGGTGCATCTGTCCCGCGCGCCGTGAGGACGCATGCGATGAAAAGGCGGGGCCTGCCCCGTCCGCCTCATCAGCCTCATCAGCCTCATCCGCCCCGTCCGCCCCATTCGCCCCATTCGCTGACGCCGCCGAACGCGCGGTGCTGGACCACCTGAACGCCCACGGCCCCACCCCGGCGGGCGATCTGCTGCGCGCGCTGCGCCTGCCGGAAAGCACGCTGGAGCGGGCCATCGACCGGCTGGTGCG
>NZ_VSMK01000376.1 GCF_011682075.1 Nitratidesulfovibrio liaohensis | reverse complement strand
AGACGGCCAGCGGCGCGCCGAGCCCGGTGTGGTTGGGGCCCAGCAGCACGATGGTGTCGGGCAGGTTGGCCGCGCCCAGGGTCTGCCCGGCCACCTCGCCGGAATAGACGTAGCCCGCGTGAGGCACCATGGCCAGCAGGGTGGGGGCGGCGTCGCGCGGGGCGGCGGCAAGGTGTTCGCGCACCTCGTGGCGCAGCAGGTCGGGGTCGTCCGGATAGAACATGCCCGCCACCACGGGGTTGCGGTCGATGGCGTGTCCGGTGTCCAGATGCCTGTCGTGCATGGCGGCCTCCTGCGAGTATCGGCGGACATGGCGGAAAGGGGAAGGCTGCCTGTCCGGTAATCTGTCGTGACCTGTTCCGGTGACCTGTTGTGGTGCCTTGGCCGTAGACCCGGCGGAATGCCCGGTAAACCGCACGGACGCGGAACAATGCCTGTGGGTCCGTACCCGATCTATGCCAGATGCGCGGAAAAACGGAAACAGCGGAGATGGGGGGCGACGGTACCAGCTAGGGGATGGTGCCGGATGGCAGGGCCGGTCGGGCGTTGCATCTGCCCGCTGCCTGCCTGCTGGCCAATGAGGGGCTAGGGCTGCGCGCCCTGGGTGAACCCGGAAAGGCCCTTGGTCACGTCGGTGGTGCGCAGTTCGGACGCGGCCATGCGGCCGTACAGCGACTGCGGGTCGCGCCGGGCCAGGTCTTCCAGTGTGGCCTTCCAGGCGTCCACGTTGCCCATCTTGCGCTGCAGGCGCGCCACGCGATAGCGCATGGCCGCGTAGCCGGGGTCGGAATCGGGCACGTATTTGGCGTACTGGTCGGTCCAGTCCAGCGATTCGCGCAGGCGGCCCGCCGCCTCGGTGATGTCCATGAGCGAGAGCAGGCATTCCTTGATGCGCGGCGTGTCTTCCTTTTCCGGGCTGGCCTGGGCCACGGCAAGGAAGTCGGACAGGGTCTCGCGGGTGAGCAGGTAGGCCTTTTCCAGTTCGCGCTTGCGCTCGGCGTCGCGCGACAGGAAGTAACCCACGTAGGCGCGCTGCTCCTGGGGCAGATCCTTGCGGTCGTACAGGCGCTGCCACAGTGGCACGGCCAGGTCGGGGTGCCCCAGGTTCTCCTGGGCCAGGGCCAGCGCGTAGTCCGCCTGCTTCTGCACCGGGTCGGACAGGCTCCACCCGGACACGCCCTGCATCACGTCGGCGATGCGCTGCCAGTTCTGGGTTTCCAGATAGACCTTGAGCGCCAGGGCCAGCACGGTTTCGCCGTGCTTGGGATCCTTCGGCCCCTTCAGGAAGCCGTCCAGCATCTCCAGCGCCTTCTGGGGCTGCCCGGTGTTGGCATAGCTGAGGGCGATGGCCACGTGGGTGTCAACCGACAGGTCCTTCTCGTTTTCCTGGATCAGCGGATACTGTTCCCACAGTTGCAGGATGCGGCCATAGTTACCGTCGGGCACCGCTTCGGCCACCATCTGGGTGAAGCTTTGCAGCGCGATTTCGCGCACCTTGGGCAGCATGTCGCTGCCGGGGTGGGCCTGGGCGAATTCCACGGCGGATGCCAACGCCTCGGGGAACTGGCGGTTCCACAGGTACCACATTGTCAGCTTCAGCCGGGCCAGCGGCACCAGCGGGCTCTGCGGATGTCCGGAAATGATGGTGGTGTATGCCTGCACCGGGCGGGTGTTGTCCGGCCTCTGGAATACGGAAACCATCTCGGCGATGCTCGGCGTATCGTGGATGCCTTCCTCGGCGAGGCGCATCAGCGAAATGAGCCCTCCGTCCTTGTCCGGGAAGCGGCGCACCGCTTCCTCGTAGAGCACCCGGGCGGCCTCGGGCTGCTTCTGCTTGGCCAGGATGTCGCCCTGCCGGGCCAGCACGGTGTCGATGTCGTCCGCGTCGGGATTGAGGTTGTAGTACAACCAGTAGTTGGCGCGGGCATCGTCCAGCTTGCCCAGATGGTCGGACACGTCGGCGGCCACGGTGAGCAGTTGAGGATATTCGAGGTAGAAGCGGCCCCAGCGCTTGTCCACGAAGTCCAGGATGGACGCGGCCTGCTGGTAGTAGCCCATCTTGTACAGGGTGCGGGCCAGGCTGACCGAGCCTTCGCGCACGTACTTGCTTTCCGGAAAGTCCTGCACGATGGACTGGAACTTGTCCGCAGCCTTCTGGTAGTCGCCGCGTTTGTAGGCTTCTTCGCCGGCGTAGTACATGGCGAGAGCGGCGTTTTCGTCGTGCGGATACTGGCGCCGCAGCAGGTTGAAGTAGCCTTCGGCTTCCTGCGAATTGCCGATGCGCGTGTTCAGCAGGCCGAGGCGCAGCAGGGCCTGTGGCACCCGGTGCGACTTCAGGTTGTAGTTCATGGCCTCGCTGGTGGCCGCGATGATCTTGTCGAAGGCGGGAAGTATGTTGTCCTTGTTCTGCGCGTAGAGCACGTCGGCGATGAGGTACAGCACCTCCTCGTACATGTCCTTGGGGGTGTCGTGCAGACCCTTCAGGGTTTCCAGCAGTTCCAGGGCCTTGGGATAGTCGGCGTTGACCATGAAGGTCTTGGCCTGCTCCAGCAGTTCTGCCGGGACCGGCGGCGCGGGAACGGGGTTGCCCTTTTCGTCCACGTACACCACCTGGGTGGCATTGGTGGCGTTGGTGGCGTTGGCCGCGGCCTTGCCCGCCGCCTCGGCCTGTCTGGCCTGCGGCGAGGTGGCGTTGCCGGTGACCGGGGGCGTGGGCTGGCCATCGGGCTGCGGTGGCGGCGTGGGGCC
>NZ_VSMK01000386.1 GCF_011682075.1 Nitratidesulfovibrio liaohensis | reverse complement strand
ACGCTGCCCGCGCTGATCAGGTAACGCCCCCCGGCGGGCAGCACGCGCGCGCCCTCGGTCAGCGGCTCGCGGGCCACCACGCCGTCGGCATCGCGCCGGACCAGCTCAAGGTCGTGAGTGTGCCCCACGAAGCAGATGGGCTCCGGAAACCGGTCGAATACCGAGGCCAGCCGCTTGCCGTGAAATTCGTACAGGTAGGTGAAGGGCGAATCGGGCGGCATGCCGTGCACGAAGCGGCAGCCTTCGCGCACCAGCATGCGGGGCATGGCGCGGGCCAGTTCCACCTCGTCGTCGTCCAGCCAGTCCATGGTCATGCGCACGGCATCGCGCGACTGGCTGTTGAACTCGCGCAGCCAGCGGGGGTCGGCCACGGCCATCTCGTGATTGCCCGCCACCGAAGGGATGTGCCGACTGGCCACAAGGCGCAGCACCGGGCCGGGGTCCGGCCCGTAGCCCACGTTGTCGCCCAGGGACACGGCGCAAGATGCCCCCTGCGCGTCCATGTCGGCCAGCACCGCCTTGAACGCGCCAAGATTGCCGTGAATGTCGGAAATGACCGCCAGCTTCATGGCTTACGGATAGCAGGCGCGGGGTTGGTTGGGAAGGGCGGGAGATAACAGCAACGCGCGGGCAGCGCCACGCAACGCCCCCGGCCCTTGTCCCTTCCCCAACCTCGCCTTGATTCGGGATATGCTTGTCTGTACTGTTTCGCCCAACATCGCCAACGCACGGGGCGCCCTGCCGCACCCGCTTCATACCGACATCTCACGCTCCACCGGGACTACACGCGCATGAATCAGCAAGCCCTTTCCGCGTTCATCTGGTCCGTCGCCGACCTTCTGCGGGGCGACTACAAACAGTCCGAATATGGCCGGGTCATCCTGCCCTTTACCGTGTTGCGCCGCCTGGACTGCGTGCTGGCCCCCACCAAGGCCAAGGTGCTGGAAGAACTGGCCGACAAGCAGCGGCTGGGCATCGCGCCGGACCCGTTTCTGCTGCGCGCCGCCGGGCAGAGCTTTTTCAACGCCTCGCCGCTGGACCTCAAGAAACTGATGGGCGACCAGGACCACATCCGCGAAAACCTGTTCAGCTACATTGGCGCGTTCTCTGCCGAGGTGCGCGACATCTTCGAGCGGTTCGAGTTCCACGCCCAGGTAGAGCGGCTGCACAAGGCCAACCTGCTCTATCAGGTCACCGAACGGTTCACCCAGATAGACCTGCACCCCGACGAGGTCAGCAACGCCCAGATGGGCCTTGTGTTCGAAGAACTGATCCGCAAGTTTGCCGAGCTTTCCAACGAAACCGCCGGGGAACACTTTACCCCGCGCGAGGTCATCCGGCTGATGGTCAACCTGATCTTCATCGAGGATGACGACATGCTCTCCACGCCCGGCGTGGTGCGCACCATCTACGACCCCACGGCGGGCACCGGGGGCATGCTGTCCATCGCGGGCGAATATCTGGACGATCACAACCCGAAGGCGCGCCTGACCATGTACGGGCAGGAACTGAACCCGGAATCCTACGCCATCTGCAAGGCAGACATGCTGATCAAGGGGCAGGATGTCGGCAACATCGTGTTCGGCAACACCCTGTCCGACGACGGGCACGGCGGGCAGCACTTCGACTACATGCTCTCCAACCCGCCCTTTGGCGTGGAATGGAAGAAGGTGGAAAAGGAAGTTCGCAAGGAACACGAACAGCATGGCTACAACGGGCGCTTCGGCCCCGGCCTGCCGCGCGTTTCCGACGGTTCCATGCTGTTCCTGCTGCACCTGCTCAGCAAGATGCGCCCGGTGGACCAGGGGGGCAGCCGCTTCGGCATCGTGCTGAACGGATCGCCGCTGTTCACCGGCGGCGCAGGCAGCGGAGAAAGCGAAATACGCCGCCACGTGCTGGAAAACGACCTGCTGGAAGCCATTATCGGGCTGCCCACGGACATGTTCTACAACACCGGCATCAGCACCTACGTGTGGATTGTGACCAACCGCAAGCCCGCCCACCGCAAGGGCAAGGTGCAGCTTATCGACGCTTCCGCCATGTGGCAGAAGATGCGCAAAAGCCTTGGGTCAAAGCGCAAGGAACTGTCGGACGAACACATTGCGGAAATCGTGCGCCTGTTCGGGCAGTTCATGGAGGCGGAGCAGGACGGCAAGCCGGTAAGCCGCATCTTCAGCAACAGCGATTTCGGCTACCGCACCATTACCGTGGAGCGCCCGGAACGGGACGCGGCGGGCAACATCGTGCTGGGGCAGCGCGGCAAGGCCAAGGGCAAGCCCGCGCCGGACAGCAAGCTGCGCGATACGGAAAACGTGCCCCTGCACGAGGATGTGGAAACCTACTTCAAGCGAGAGGTGCTGCCCCACGTGCCCGATGCCTGGATAGACCACGACAAGACCAAGGTGGGGTACGAAATACCCTTCAACCGGCATTTCTACGTGTTTACCCCGCCCCGCCCGCTGGCGGACATTGACGCCGACCTGGAGCGGACCACCGACCGCATCAAGGCCATGATCGAAGGGCTGATGGCATGAGCTTTCCAACGTATCCCGACTACAAGGATAGTGGTGTGGAGTGGCTGGGGAAGGTGCCGAGCCATTGGAATATAAAGAGATTCAAGTATATTTTCGAAGAACGCAACGAACGGTCACAGCATGGCGATGAGACACTCCTTTCTGTATCGGCATATACTGGCGTGCGCCCACGTTCTGAAATACGGAGTGACGACGAACACTTATCACGAGCAGAGAGTCTTGAAGGATACAAAATTTGCTATCGCGAAGACCTCGTAATGAACATTATGCTTGCATGGAACCGCGGACTCGGATTCACCAACTTTAATGGAATCGTGAGCCCTGCCTACTGCGTCTTCAGACATGTTGGGGAGTGCTCTGTACGCTTCTTAGATTACCTAGTCAGATCGGATGATTACATAGGTTACTTTAAATGTTTTTCTCGTGGTGTCATCAATTCCCGCCTGCGCCTTTATCCCGAAGATTTCGGTGGACTCTTTGCTGCGCTCCCAGATCGCGAAGAACAATCCCTAATCGCCGCCTTCCTCGACCACGAGACCGCCAAGATCGACGCCCTGATTGCCGAACAGGAAACGCTCATCGAACTGCTCAAGGAAAAGCGTCAGGCGGTGATCTCGCATGCCGTCACCAAGGGACTTGATCCCACTGTACCCATTAAGGACAGCGGCGTGGAGTGGTTGGGGGATGTGCCGGAGCACTGGCTAGTCCTTCAGCTGGGAAGGGTTTGCAACAATATTTCAGATGGACCGCATTTTTCACCAAACTATGTTGATGATGGTGTTTTATTTATTTCTGCACGAAACATTAAGGTTGACGGATGGTCATTTGACGACGCAAAATACATATCCGAAGAAGATTATCGTGATTTTTGCAAGCGTATCACACCTGAATATGGAGACGTACTATACACTAAAGGTGGAACAACTGGAGTTGCTCGTGTAGTTGACTTTGAAGAAACATTTCAAGTATGGGTTCACGTTGCTGTTCTAAAAATTTCCACCAACATTTCTAATCCATATTTCTTGGCCTACGCATTGAACAGTTCTGGATGCTATGAGCAATCACAGCTGCACACTCGGGGTGCAACAAACAAAGATCTTGGCCTGACGCGTATGATCAAAATTTGGCTGGCACTCCCCCCCATGAACGAACAAGACGCTATCATCACATATTTGAATGGGGAGACTACAAAAATTGACACGCTAATCGCGGAAGCTCAACGCACCACTGAACTCCTTCACGAACGCCGTTCCGCCCTCATCTCCGCCGCCGTCACGGGCAGGATAGACGTACGGGGCTACGCCCCCCAGCCGGAGGCCGCATGACCATTGGATCCGTCGGGCGCTCGCTCGAACTGTTCTTTATCGACGGCAAGCCGGAAGGCATGCAGACGGCAGAGGTGTTCAACTGGACCGGGCATGTGCTGTTGTTTCCCCGCACGCGCATAAAGGCGGCACTGGAACGCAAGGAAGCGCGCTACACCGGGGTGTACCTGCTGTTGGGCGAAGCGGACGGCGCACCGCTGGCCTACATTGGCGAGGGCGAGGACATAGCCGACCGCATCCGCAGCCACGACCAGAAAAGGGACTGGTGGACGCAGGCCGTACTGGTCACCACTGGGGCCAACACCCTGAACAAGGCGCACGTGAAGTACCTGGAATCGCGCCTTGTGGAAATTGCCCGCAGCGTGAAACGGTGGGAACTGGAGAACGCCAATACCCCGCCGCGCCCCGGTCTTTCCGAGGCGGCACAGGCCAACATGGAATCGTTCCTTTCCTACCTGCTGATGACCCTGCCCGCCCTGCGCATCGACATCTTTCAGGAATTCGCCAAGCCTGCCAAAACACAAGAGTGTGAAGCGCCCATCAACGGCACTTCACACTCCCCTCTTTTCGAGCTGATCCTGAAAAAGCACGGGCTGAACGCAACAGCCCGGCTTGAGGAAGAAGGGTTCGTAGTACTCGCCCAGTCCAATGCGCGCTTGCGGTGGGTTGGGGAAAGCACGGCGGATGGAGGCTATGCCCGTCTTCACGAACAATTGCGCGCCTCCGGGGTGCTGGTGGAACAGGACACACACTGCGTCTTCGCCAAAAGCTACGCCTTTCGCAGCCCCAGCGCCGCCGCAGCAGTCATCATCGGGCAGAATACCAACGGCCCGAAGGCGTGGAAACTGGCGGGCACCAGCGAAACATTCCGCGAGTGGGAAGCACGTCAGATAGATGCCGCCGCCACGGAGCCAGCATGAGCCACCACAAGGAAATCGAGTTCGAAAACGACATCTGCAATCATCTGGCCTCGCACGGCTGGGAGTACACGGCGGACGATGCCGCCCGGTACGACCGCGCCCGCGCGCTGTTTCCGGAAGATGTCGTTGCCTGGGTGCGGCAGGCCCAGCCCAGGGCATGGGACGCGCTGGCCAAAAGCCATGGCCCGGCAGCGCAGAACGTGCTGCTGGACCGCATCCGCAAACAACTCGATGACCGGGGCACGCTGGATGTCATCCGCCACGGGGTGGAACTGATCGGCCTGCGCGAACCCCTGCTGCTTGCCCAGTTCCGCCCTGCACTGGCCATGAACGACCAGCTTCAGGCGCGCTACGCGGCCAACCGCCTGCGGGTGGTGCGGCAGGTGCACTATTCCGTGCACCATGAAAACAGCCTTGACCTCGTGCTGTTCCTGAACGGGCTGCCGGTGGCCACGGTGGAACTGAAGACCGACTTCACCCAGTCGGTGCACGACGCCGTGGACCAGTACCGCTTTGACCGTCAGCCCCGCCCCAAGGGGCAAGGCACGGCAGAACCGTTGCTGGACTTTCCGCGCGGAGCGCTGGTGCATTTTGCCGTCAGCAATTCGCTGGTGCGCATGGCCACTAGGCTGGACGGACCGGGCACGCGCTTTCTGCCCTTTGACAGGGGCAACGCCGGGGCGGCGGGCAACGCGCCCAACCCGGCGGGGCACGCCACCGCCTATCTGTGGGAAGAGGTGTTGCAGCGCGAAAGCTGGCTGGAGATCATCGGGCGGTACATAGTGGCCCTGCGCGGGCCAAAGAAGCAGATAGAGAAGGTCATCTTTCCCCGCTACCACCAGTTGGACGCCACGCGCAGGCTGGTGCGGGCGGTGCGGCAGGAAGGGCCGGGCCACAAGTACCTCATCCAGCATTCCGCCGGGTCGGGCAAGACCAACTCCATAGCGTGGGCGGCCCACTTTCTGGCCGACCTGCACGATAATCAGCAGCACAAGCTGTTCGATTCCGTGCTGGTGGTCAGCGACCGCACGGTGCTGGACGCCCAGTTGCAGGAAGCCATCTTTGCCTTTGAACGGACAACCGGGGTGGTGGCCACCATCACCAGCGACAACGGCAGCAAGAGCGGCGCGCTGGCCACGGCGCTGTCCGGCGGCAAAAAGATCGTGGTCTGCACCATCCAGACCTTTCCCTTTGCCCTGAAGACGGTGCAGGAACTGGCCGCCACGCAGGGCAAGACCTTTGCCGTCATCGCGGACGAGGCGCACAGCTCGCAAACCGGAGAGGCCGCCTCCAAGCTGAAGCAGGTGCTTTCCGCCGAAGAACTCAGGGAACTGGAAGACGGCGGCGAAATCAGCAACGAAGACATTCTCGCCGCCCAGATGGCCGCGCGGGCTAACGCGAAGGGCATCACCTACGTGGCGTTTACCGCCACGCCCAAGGCCAAGACGCTGGAACTGTTCGGCAGGCGGCCCGACCCGGCGCTGCCCGCCAGCGTGGACAACCTGCCCGCCCCCTTTCATGTGTACAGCATGCGGCAGGCCATCGAGGAAAAGTTCATTCTCGACGTGCTGCGCAACTACACGCCGTACAAGCTGGCGTTTCGGCTGGCCAGCAACGGCAAGGAATGGGACGAAAAAGAGGTGGAGCGCAGCGAGGCCGTGAAGGGCATCATGCGCTGGGTGCGCCTGCACCCCTACAACATCAGCCAGAAGGTGAAGCTGGTCGTCGAGCACTTTCGCGAAAACGTGGCCCCGCTGCTGGACGGGCAGGGCAAGGCCATGGTGGTTACCGGCAGCAGGCAGGAAGTGGTACGCTGGCAGCTTGCCATCACCAAATACATCCGCGAGCAGGGCTACAAGATCGGCACGCTGGTGGCCTTTTCAGGCGAGGTGCGCGACGACGACCTGGGGCCGGAAGGCTTCACCGAGCACAGCAAGGTGCTGAACCCGAACCTGAACGGACGGGACATCCGCGAGGCATTCGGCACGGACGCCTATCAGATTCTGCTGGTGGCCAACAAGTTTCAGACCGGGTTCGACCAGCCGCTGCTGTGCGGCATGTACGTGGACAAGAAGCTGGCTGGCATTCAGGCGGTGCAGACCCTGTCGCGCCTCAACCGGGCGCATCCGGGCAAGGACACCACGTACGTGCTCGACTTCGCCAATGAACCCGCCGAGGTGCTGCGCGCCTTCAAGGCTTACTACGAGACGGCGGAACTTGCAGGCGTGACCGACCCGAATCTGGTGTACGACCTGCGGGCCACGCTGGACGGCACGGGCCACTACGACGCCAATGAGGTGGACCGGGTGGTCAATGCCGAACTGGACCCGTACGGCACCCAGCGCGAGCTTGCGGCGGCCATAGCCCCGGTGGCAGACCGTTTATTGAAGCGATACAAGGAATTGCAGCGCGTCATCAAGGCCGCGCAAGAGATGCACGACGCCACGGCGGAAAAGAACGCCCGCGACGAGAAAAACGCGCTTGAACTGTTCAAGCGCAATCTGGGCACCTACCTGCGGGTATATTCCTTTCTTTCGCAGATATTCGACTACGGCAACACCGACATCGAAAAGCGCGCCATCTTCTTTCGCCGGTTGCTGCCCCTGCTGGAATTTGGGCGGGAGCGCGACGAGGTGGACCTTTCCGGCGTGAAGCTGACCCACCACACCCTGCGCAACAAGGGCACGCACAATCTGCCGCTGCACCTGGGACAGGGCGACAAGTTGCAGCCCATGGGCGAGCCTGGAACGGGCGAGGTGCGCGACAAGCAGAAGGCGCGGCTGGCCGAAATCATCGCCAAGGTGAACGCCCTGTTCGAGGGCGAACTGACGCCCGACGACATGCTGATCTACGTGAACAACGTCATCAAGGGCAAACTGCTGGAATCTGCCGTACTCGTGGAGCAGGCCGCCAGCAACACCAAGCAGCAGTTCGCCAATTCACCGGACCTGTCGCGCGAACTGCTGAACGCCATCATGGACGCGCTGTCCGCCCACACCACCATGAGCAAGCAGGCCCTGGAATCCGAGCGGATTCGGCAGGGCCTGCTGGAAATCCTGTTGGATCATGCCGGGCTGTACGAAGAATTGCGCACCAAGGCGGCATAGGCCCTTGCGCGCCTAAGACAGGCGTGCTCTACGGCAGATAGGGCTTGGGCGTCACCGGCAGCATGGTGTCAGAAAAGGCGTCGCGCTCGTAGGACCGTGAGTAGCCCGGCGACAGGGGCCGCCAGCCGTAGCGGGCATCGGCGTGGGCCTCGCGCCCGTTGGCCGTGGCGGCCTCGGCAACATAGCCGCTGGCGGCCTGCGGGCCGAGGGGCAGTTCGCCGGACATCAACTGTTCCACGCGGGGCCGGATGGCCCGCACGATCTCGAAGCGGCTGGCGGTCCATTCCGACCACGCGGCGCGGGCGGCGGCTTCATCACGGGCGGCGATGGCGGCGATGCCCGCCCAGAACCGGGCGTATTCGGCTGCGCGGCGGTTGGTCCACAGGGGCTTCAGGACGTCCTGCGCGGCCTGGTAGTCTCCGGCTCGGTACAGCGCATAACCGCGCCGCACGCCCGCCTGCCAGTCGTCCGGGTTTTCGCGCAGGGCGGCGGCGTAGGTTTCCGCCGCCTGACGGAACTGCCCTTCCTCCATCTGCGACGAAGCGCGCATGCTGGTGGTGGCGGCGCACCCCGTAACAGCAAACGCCGCCAACACGGCGGCGAGGGTGAGCGTGCGAAGGCTGGTGTTCATGGTGTTCTCCTGCCTGCCGGGGTGCATGACGGCCTCGGAACGGGCAGCACAATCATAAGCACGGCCCGGCGGCGCGCAAGGTGCGCACGCACCCTATCCCGCCATTATCACAAATGTTTGCATTGGCTGTGCCATGTAGCGAGGGACAGGACAATATATCGAAACGCCCCCGGAAGCTCACCGCTTCCGGGGGCGTTGTCACTAATTCACAGGTTACCCGTTGCGCGCAGGGCACTGCTCTAAATTAGGATTTTTGTTCGTTGGCGAGGAAAACAAGCCTGACATGAGGGAGTGCGGCAGCCGTTATGCGAGTCTTCGAGCATTACGGATGGCGACCGCAGCGCGCTCTTATCGTATTCGACCGAGCCTTAGCCGTTAGGCGAGCGCGTAGCGCGAGTCTTACGGATAAGGACAGCAAAGCCATGGCAGGCGACGTTTGACGACGCCAACGGGCAAAAAGACAATTTAGAGAATAGCTACAGGGCCTTTTCCACCAACTCACCAAACGCCACGGTGCCCACGGTGGTGGCGCTGGCCATTTGCGAGGCCAGATCCACGGTGACGGTGCGGTTGCCGATGGTGGTGTTGATGGCGTTGTAGATGCGGGTGGCCGCATCGTTCCAGCCCATGTGTTCCAGCATCAGCGCGCCGCACAAAATGAGGCTGCCGGGGTTGGCCTTGTCCTGCCCGGCAATGGTGGGCGCGGTGCCGTGGGTGGCCTCGAAGAACGCCAGCGAGTCGGACATGTTCACGCCCGGCGCAAGGCCAAGCCCGCCCACCTGCGCGGCCAGCGCGTCGGACAGGTAGTCGCCGTTCAGGTTGGACGTGGCGATCACGCTGTACTGGTCGGGGCGGATCAGCACTTCCTGGAACATGGCGTCGGCAATTCGGTCCTTCACCACCACCTTGCCTGCTGCGCCCCCGGCGTCGGCTTCCAGCACGGCGGCGTCGGCGAATTCGTCGCGCACCACTTCATAGCCCCATTCGCGGAAGCCGCCTTCCGTGAACTTCATGATGTTGCCCTTGTGCACCAGCGTGAGGCTGGACCGCTTCTGGGCCACGGCAAAGTCCATGGCGCGGCGCACCAGCCGCTTGGAGCCGCGCGCGGTCATGGGCTTGATGCCCACGGCGCTTTCCGGGTCCACGTTGGCGCCCAGTTCGTTGCGCAGAAAGTCGATGAGCCGCTTGGCTTCCGGCGTGCCCGCCTTGTATTCGATGCCCGCGTACACGTCTTCGGTGTTTTCGCGAAACACCACCATGTCCACCAGGTCCGGCCTTTTCACGGGCGACATGATGCCCTCGAAGTAGCGGATGGGCCGGATGCAGGCGTACAGGTCCAGCGTCTGGCGCAGGGTGACGTTAAGGCTGCGGAAGCCCTTGCCCACCGGGGTGCCCAGGGGTCCCTTGATGGCCAGTTCCGCGCCGCGCAGGGCCTGCATGGTGGCCTCTGGCAGGTATTCGCCGGTGGCGGCGTAGGCCTTTTCACCGGCCAGCAGTTCCTTCCATTCGATGGAGCGCGCGTCGCCGTAGGTTTTCGCCACCGCCGCATCGATGACGGGACGGGCGGCCTTCCATACGTCGGGGCCGATGCCGTCGCCTTCAATCCAGTAGACCGTCTTCCGCATGGAGGCGCTCCTTTGCGCAGGCCCCGCCGGGGCGGGGCCGTACTGTCGTGCTGATTTTACTTCAAAATATTACACATAATATTCCACCTTTACATCGCAGAAAATAATCTACAAACACAAAATACTACAGACCTAAAAAGGAACCCTGTCCGCAAAGCACATATCATAAATAACTTTACCCATTTTGCTATACTGACTAGATTTAAATTTCTTGAAACCAAAGTCTTTTACGGTTTCAAAATTCTTTGAATAGTATTCAATAGATCCAATCTTATTATTTTTTACAAGCAATCTAAGGCAATTAATTATCCCATTTACCGTTGTAACATTTAATATTGCATCAGGATTTGTGCGACTAACAGTCCATCGTTCCCGCCCAACAGCAATACGCAACCCAATAAATACATTTCGAATTTTTTCAACACAAAAGTCCCTGTATTCATCCAATAGCTCGTAACAGTCATCTCGAATCAGTAAATTCTCCTTATCCGGGTTATCCCAAATCGAATACAGACTATCGTCTCCGCTAAATTTCAAAAGAGGACGCAACCCAAAGCTGACCACAGAAGCAGTTTTGATTGTATTCGATTCAAACCAATACGTTTCAAACTTATGCGCGAGCGGTCCATTTTCATTAAGCTTCGTAATAATTTTTGTCGCAATTGAAACCGCAGAAAAAGGATTTAGCGCGGACTCTATCTCCTGTTTTAGCTTTGAGCCAGCCGTCTGCTGATTGGAATTGATTTCAAGGAATAGCTTCGCTTCAAACTTTAAGCGAGCCTCATTTCCTTCAGAGGATGGAAATACTATTCCCGTAGCAAGCAAAAGCTGCTTGCTTCTTAATTTAGAAATTTTCTCCTCATACGCATCATCACCCTCATGATATGCAAAAAGCCTATGCTGCCCATCAATTATACCTATTGTATTCGCGCCGTCTTCAATAGAAATTTTCCCAGCACTTATCGATGATATATCTTCCTTGCTATCATTCAAAACAGAACCATTATTATCAAAATACTCTAAATTGATTCTATCACTTGGGAGAGTCACAATGATGTTATTTATAAAAACGCGACCTTCCTCGCTAAGGTACTTACGCATGCTGGATATTTTCTTCTTCCCCAGCATTCTTTGGTAAAAGCCAACATGCTCAACCTCTCTCCAGCCATCCTTGCGCAACACATACGCTCTCTTAAGAAGAGACTCGGCATCAACATAAAACGTAACGAGCTTAAACCCCTGTGCGAACGAAGTAACCGTATTCGGCAAAACATGCGCCTTGAACTTCATCGATGTTTCAGCACTCATGAACACGCCATCACCAACCCGTGAGGCGTTAATATCCAAAAAAGCAAAGAAGTCATACCGAGCAGATCGCTTTATCGCCTTACACACGCTATCAAAATATTTCACTATTTCATAATCGAAAAATTTGACACCAGTCGCGAGCCCCTTACTCTCAAGCGGTATTTTATTTTTCGAAACATAAACAATTCGAACTTGTAGCAACTCTTTTTCGTACTTTTTAAGGACATCCCGCTCAAGCACCTCACGCACGTTACCAAACCTGCTATGTTTCATTAAAAAATCAATAAATACCGGGGGGTCACTCAGAATACGTTGATAGATGTGCACCTTGTCTTTTAGATGGCCGCCAGGATCACTTGACAGTGTGTACTCAACGATCAATATGACGTTTTCATAAAAGAAAATATCATCAATCTCTGACGTTCTCCCACTATACGTAAATTCCTTCCCATCAACCTTTGGGGCTCGCCTGAACCCCATACTCGTCAATATGTTATAAACCTCCTTTTGCTGGAGCCGCTGCTCTTTCTCTTCATGTGTGAGCTTACGTTTTTTATTTTTTTGCTTTTTCATAATTAATTACTCATAATTTGATTCATCAAAGTCTACACAAATAGAGCTAATGATCACTCCTGCACCCAGCACATCACTTAATTCACGTGCTGCTACCTTTTTCCAAACTTTATGCGTAACTCTTTCTGTGTACAATGAAACGCTCTCATCCCTAGCAACAACATCGCACACCCTCTCGCAGGTCACAAAATAGGGTTCTATTCCAAATTTTGACAGCGGTGCTTTCCCTGAAAGACGCGTTGCAACGTCTAGAACCTTATCCACTGCACATCCCACATCCTGCCGCAGCACCATCTTATACTCGACCACGACAAGTGCATTTTTCTTTTTCGTACACCCAGTTGAATACTCCGCGCGCATCGCAAGAAGCGCGCCATCTAGCTCATCATTAATTTTTTTGTACAATACTCGTGCATACTTAAGCACCCTCAAATCCAATATCGCACGGTAAAAATCCTTACTGCACGACCTGCCTTCAATATCTTTAGAAGCCCCCCCACCATCAACTGCAGCCAAATACCTGTGAAACATATCTATATATTCGCTATTAAGCTCTATCCCTACAAAAGCCCTGTTCATTCCAAACGCTTTCGCAAGGACTGCCCCGCTACCGCTGAATGGATCGAGTACAACATCCCCTTCAACAGAGGACAATTGCAAAATCCTCTCTATTAACTCATCCGGCAAAGGACAAAAGTGACGAACATAGCCACTTCCCCAAGACCCCTGAGTTGGAATAGGAAAATCCCATACACCACCTGGGGCTTTACCATTTGGATTATACCGCTCAGGGTATTTTACCCACCACTTTTTAATGTTTTCACAACTACGAACATTATCCACATAAAAATTATACTCATCACTCTTTGAAAACATCAATACATACTCAAAACAGTTTCTAACTTGCCCCTTGTGCACCCAAGGAACTGTCTTATCTTTTTCCCATATTATTATCTCTCTTAGCTTCCATCCTATTTCACGCATTTTCCTATCAAAATCAAATGGCAAAGGAACAACCTCACCACTCTTCCTTAATGCATCTATCACAACCCACAATGTTCCAGTCCTCTTAGTACAGCGAAAAACACCTTCAAATACATTTTTCAAATCATCAAGATACGCATCATATGTTTGCCCAAAGCCTATTTGTCCGTCGCATCCATAATCTTTCATATCAAAGTATGGCGGTGAAGTTATAGTAACATCCACGCTCTCTGACTCTATCAAAGAGCATATGTTGCGCGCATCTATGTTGTGAACATTATTCAGTACGGCTTGAAACTTCACAAACTATATCCTTTCCATTTGAATTCAAAAATTTTTTCATAAATTCCAAGCAGGAGTAACAAATCTAGTTCGAAACGTCTAGCCACGCGAAATCGATTTACAAATACCAAAAGCGAATCCTTTCCGTGCGGAGCATACTCCGCTCCACACGGAAAGGAATTCAACCAACCATATAATCAGCTAGGCATCAGCTTAGCATCTACCGCCAACCTACTTCCACGCGGCCAGGAACGATTCCGCGCTGTTGCCTGCGTCGATGTGGCGCAACAGGGCGGAGCCGAACACCACGGCGTCGGGCCGGTCGGGGAAACCTTCCAGCTGCTTCGGCTCCTTGATGCCGAAGCCCAGCGCCAGCGGCAGGCGGAAGGCCTTGCGCGCGCGGGCCAGCGTCTGCGGCACTTCCGGCGGCAGGCCTTCGCGCACGCCGGTGATGCCCAGCACCGACACCACGTACACGTAGCCGGAGGCCACGGCGGCGTATTCGGCCATGCGTTCCTCGCTGGTGTTGGGGCCGACAAGGGCGATGAGGTCTATGCCCCGCGCGGCCAACAACGCGCGCATCTCCGCGTCTTCCTCCAGCGGCAGGTCGGGCACGATGAAGCCCGCAACCCCCGCCGCCGCCGCGTCCGCCGCAAGGTTTTCCAGCCCGTATTGCAGGAACGGGTTGTAGTAGCCCATCAGCACCAGTTCGGCGTCGTAGCGGCCCGCGCGGGCCTTCAGGCCGTCCAGTATCCAGCGCAGGGTCACGCCGTTTTCCAGCGCCCGCAGCGATGCTGCCTCCACCACCGGGCCGTCGGCCACCGGGTCGGAGAAGGGCACGCCTATTTCGATGACGTCCGCGCCGCCGCGATCAAGGCCGTCCATTTCCTCCCAGAAGCGGTCCAGCGTGGGAAAGCCCGCCGTCAGAAAGGGCACCAGCGCGGGCCGCCCCGCCGCATTGGCTGCGGTCACGCGGGCTTCCAGCCGCGACACCGGGGCCTCGGGCAGCATGTCGTTCATGTCGGTATGAATGGCCGCGCTCATGCCAGCTCTCCTTCGCGGAACAGCACTTCCCGCACGATTTCCATGTCCTTGTCGCCCCGGCCCGAAAGGTTGACCACCACATGTCCCCCGGCGGGCAGCTTGCCCCGGTTGTTCAGCACCCACGCCAGCGCGTGCGACGATTCCAGCGCGGGGATGATGCCCTCGCGCCGGGTCAGGGCCTGGAAGGCCTCCAGCGCCTGACTGTCGGTGGCCATGCCGTACACCGCCCGGCCAATGGCCCCCAGATGCGCGTGCTCCGGCCCCACGCCGGGGTAGTCCAGCCCGGCGGACACGGAGTGAGACGGCTCGATCTGGCCGTCCGCGTCCTGCAGCAGCATGGTCATCTGGCCGTGCAGCACGCCGGGGCGGCCAAGGTTGATGGGCGCGGAGTTGTAGCAGCCCGGCTCGCCGGTGCCTGCCGCCTCCACCCCCACGATGCGCACCGAGGCGTCATCCACGAACGGGTGAAACATTCCGATGGCGTTGGAGCCGCCGCCCACGCAGGCCACCACCATGTCCGGCAGCCGGCCCGTGCGCTCCAGCATCTGGGCGCGGGTCTCGCGCCCGATGACGCATTGCAGGTCGCGCACCAGCGTGGGGAAGGGGTGCGGACCCGCCGCCGTGCCGAAGCAGTAGTGCGTGGAATCCTGCTGGGCAATCCAGTAGCGCAGGGCCTCGTTGATGGCGTCCTTCAGGGTCTTGGTGCCGCTCTGCACGGGCACCACCTTGGCCCCCAGCAGCTTCATGCGCATGACGTTGGGGGCCTGACGCACCACGTCCGTCGCGCCCATGTAGATCACGCACTCCATGCCCAGGCGCGCGGCGGCAGCCGCCGTGGCAACGCCGTGCTGGCCCGCCCCCGTTTCCGCCACCAGCGCGGTCTTGCCCATGTACTTGGCCAGCAGGGCCTGCCCAAGAGTGTTGTTGACCTTGTGCGCGCCGGTGTGCAGCAGGTCTTCGCGCTTCAGCCACAGATGCACGCCCAGTTCCGCCGACAGCGTGGGGCAGGCCGTGAGCGGGGTTTCGCGCCCCGCGAAGTTGCGCAGCAGGTCGTCCAGTTCCGCACGGAACTTGTCCGAGGGCAGGATGTCGCGCATGGCGGCTTCCAGTTCCCGCAGCGGCGGCATGAGCAACTCGGGCACGAACTGCCCGCCGAACTCGCCGAAATAGCCTTTTTTCATGGTGGTATCCTTTGGCGCCGGGGCGCCAGTTGGTATCGACTATGCCGCGCGCAGCGCCGCAAGGGCAGCGGCCACGCGGGTTGCATCCTTCCGGCCGGGGGCGCTTTCCACCCCCGAATTGAGATCAACGCCGATCAGCGCGCCGGGGTCATGGCCACCGCAGGCGGCAACGGCGCTGGCCACGTTGTCCGGGGTCAGCCCGCCCGCCAGCAGCCACGGCACA
>NZ_VSMK01000374.1 GCF_011682075.1 Nitratidesulfovibrio liaohensis | reverse complement strand
GCTGCTCTGCCTGCACGCCGCGCCCGCGCTGGCGGCATCGCCCGCCCAGGCCAAACGGCCCGCCACCACGCAGACAGTGGCCTCCGCCAGCCCCGCGCCCGCCGTCATCACCGCCGTGGACCTGGCCAAGGCCCCGGCCCGCCACACCGAACTGGACTTCAACCTGTACAAGCTGGGCACCGGCAACGGCCCCACCGTGCTGGTGGTGGGCGGCATCCAGGGCGACGAGCCGGGCGGCTTTTCCGCCGCGTCGCTGCTGGTCACCCACTACGCCATCACGGGCGGCTCGGTGTGGGTGGTGCCCAACCTCAACTTTCCCAGCATGATCAAGCGCTCGCGCGGGCCCAACGGCGACATGAACCGCAAGTTCGCCGCCCTGCGCACGGACGACCCGGAATACGACACCGTCTGCCGCATCAAGGACATCATCCTCGACAAGCAGGTGGACCTGATCCTGAACCTGCACGACGGCAGCGGCTTTTACCGCCCGAAGAACGAAGGCCCCATGCGCAACCCCATGCGCTGGGGGCAGAGCGTGATCATCGACCAGGCCGCCCTGCCCGGCGCGCGCCACGGCGATCTTGCCGCCATGGCCCAGAAGGCCGTGCGCGAGGCCAACGGCGGCCTGCTCAGCCCCATGCACGAGTACCACCTGAAGAACACCCGCACGGCCGAAGGCGACCACGAGATGGAGAAGACCCTGACCTACTTCGCCATCCGCCACGGCAAGCCCGCCTTCGGCATAGAGGCCAGCAAGGACTTTTCCACCGAGCAGCGCTCGTACTACCACCTGCGGGTGCTGGAATCGTTCCTGCGCCAGATGGGCGTGGGCTTCAAACGCGACTTCGCCATGACCCCGCGCGGCGTGCTTGCCGCGCTGGAAAGCGACGTGGCCGTGGCCTTCTTCGACCAGCGGCTGTACCTGCCGCTGGACGACGTGCGCGCCTCGCTGGGGTACATCCCGCTCAAGAAGGGCGAAAAGGTATCGTTCACCGCCACCAAGCCCATCCTGGCCGTGGTGGACGAGGACGACGGCTACCGGGTGTTCTACGGCAACCGGGCGCTGACGCGCATCACCCCCGAATGGCGTGAATACACCGACGGCCCCGGCTCGCTCTCGCTGGACGTGGACGGCCGCAAGCTGGTGGTGCCCTTCGGCAGGATGGTCACCGTGCGCGATGCCTTCACCGTGCACCCCGTGGACGGCTTTCGCGTCAACGCCATCGGCGCGCAGGTGGCCCGGCCCGGCGCGCGCGACGACAGCGAATGCGACGTGCCCATCCGCAAGAAAGACTTCCAGAACCGCTTTTCCATCGACAAGTCGGGCAACATCTACCGGGTGGAAGTGTACCGGGGCGAAAAGTTCGCAGGCATGATCCTGGTGCGCTTCGAGGGCGGGGCCAAGCCCGGCAAGCGCGACATGCGGCCTTCGGTGGCCGGGCGGGAGAGCCTGCTGGGCTACTAGCATTGCCCTTGCAACAGCTTGAAAAAATGCACGAAGCCCTCGGCTGCGACAGCCGGGGGCTTCATCTTTTTCATACGCCGCGCGAAATATATTTCGGCACCTAACAAATTCTCCTTGACCATGCCCGGCGGATGCTTATACCCATCTCGTTAGGCACCTAATCAAAAACAAACAAGGAGACACACATGAACATTTCAACCACCGAAAAGCTGTTTCACCAGTTGCATTACTGCATGAATCTGCTGCACCGGGGCCATGGCCCGCACGGTCCGCATGGCGGTCGCGGCGGCGCGCATCGCGGGCAAGGCCGGGTTCTCGCCCTGCTGGCCGAACGGGACGGGCAAAGCCCGCGCGACCTTGCCGCCCTGCTGCGCGTGCAGCCCCCTTCGCTCAGCGAACTGCTGGACAAGCTCTCGCGCGACGGCAGCATCGAACGTCGCCGCCACGAGGAAGACCAGCGCATGAGCGCCGTGTTCCTGACCGAAAAGGGCCGGGCCATGGTGGACGAGGTGCGCCAGGCCCGCAAGGACGCGGCGGAAACCACTCTGGCCGGTCTGACCGCAGAGGAGCAGGAAAACCTTTCCGCGTTGCTGGACAAACTCATCGCCTCGCTGGAGGCCAGGTACGGCGAAGCCGTGGCCTGCCGCCGCATGGGCGAGCATGGACATGGACACGGCAGGGGCCGCCACGGCTGCTGCGGGGGCGAGGACGCCGTGGCTGAAGGCGGACACGGCGGGCACCATGGCCATGGCCCCCACGGGCATGGACATCACGGCCATGGCCCGCACGGGCAGGGATGCTGCCATGCGACGCACGGCCCTGACGGCCCCGATGCCCGCACCGATGCGGAAGGTGAACGCGGAGGATGCTGCGGGCATGGGCACGGTCGGGGACATGCCGGTCATGGAGGACATGGAGGCCGGGGACGCCACGGCGGGTTCGGCCCGCACGGCCCGCGCGCCGGTCAGGGACCGGAAACCGATGCGTCCGCTGCCGCTGCCCGTGACACCGACGCGCCTGAAAACTACGCTGGGGACGCCTTCGCGCCGGATACGGAACGCGACGCCTGATCCGACGCACCTCAGCGCACATCCACCAGAAAAGGGCACCACGGCCACAGCCGGAGTGCCCTTTGACTTTGTGCGAAACATGCCCGCGCCCTGCGGCACGGTGGCGCGCTGATGCGGTAGCGCGCGCCTGATGCAAAATGCCGTGCCCTGCGGGGCCTGACGGCACCCCGTCCGCGCCGTTGCGTCCGTTCGCCGATTTGCGGCACCCCACGCCGCCCCACGGCGCCCTAGGGCGC
>NZ_VSMK01000373.1 GCF_011682075.1 Nitratidesulfovibrio liaohensis | reverse complement strand
CCAGCGGCGTGCCGTACGCGGCGGCCAGGTAGCGTTGCAGCAGCGCCTCGCGTCGGGCGGCCTCGGCGGGCCAGCGGTCCAGTTCGAACAGCCCGATGCGCGCCAGCATGGCGGGCAGTCGGGCCGGGTAGGCATACGCGCCCGTGCGTTCCACCACGTAGTCGTCGTCCAGAAAGGTCATGCCCGGGTCCGACAGCCGCCGCAGCACCGACTTGCCCAGCATGATCAACTGGTACAGGCCGTAGCTGGCTGGCCTGGCCAGCCGCCGCTCCAGCAGGAACTGGCCGAACAGCCGCTGCTGCTGGGCTTCCGGCAGGGTTGGCGCGTTGTTCAACTGGGCCGCCACCGCGTCGTACAGCCCCGCGTCGCGGGTGTAGAAGAACCCGCCCACCACCGTGTTCATGGGCTTGGAATGGTCGGTGGAAAAGAACGCCGCGTCGCCGGTGTTGCCCACGGCCACGCCGTCGCGCGTGGAGCTCACGGTCAGCGCGCAGTCCTCGATCAGCGCGGCCCCGCAGCCGTCGGCCAGCGCGCGCAGTTCGCCCACCCGGCAGGGAATGCCGAAGCTGTGCTGCCCGATGATGGCCCGCGTTTTCGGGGTGATGGCTTTCGCCACCGCGTCCGGGTCCGTGCCGAAGGTGGCCGGGTCCACGTTGGTGAACACCGGGGTCGCGCCCGTGCGCAGCACCGCGCTGGCCACCACCGAGCAGGTGAACGCAGGCACGATCACCTCATGCCCGGCGCCCACGCCCAGCGCACGCAACGTGGCGAACAGGGCCATGCGCCCGCCCGCCGTGGCCAGGCCGCGCCCTTCGCCCACCACCGCAGCAAAACGCCGTTCGTACTCCGCCACCGTCTCCGCCGCCTGCGTGGGCGATTCCAGCACCCGCCGCACCTCGGTCACCTGCGCCTCCGTCAGGTAGCCGTGCCCGGTCACGAACCCGTAGTAGGGCCGCGTGCCCAGCATGCGGGTCAGTTCCTTCAGCTTGCGGGTGATGGCGGTCAGCATGTGTCGGCTCCTTGGGGAGGGGAGAATGGGGAGGGCAAGCGGCAATCGGGGAAGGGGGAAGAAACCTTTCGGGAAAGGTTTCTTCCCCCTTCCCCGAACCCCATCCCCCTTCTTCCAAAGCTTTTCAATAGGGGGCTTCATTCCCATGAATTGGCGCTGGGAGGGGGTATACGACCGCACCAGCCGCCTCCCCAACCCAATGAAAAAGTTTGCGGGGATGGGGGTGCGGGGGAAGGGGCGCTTTTACGCGTTGCGGTCGCCATCCGTAAGACTCGCGCGTTGCGCTCGTCTAACGGCTTCCGCAAACCCCCCCCCCCCCCGCGAAGTCTATTTCTCAGGTATCCCCAGCAACCGCCGCCAGCGGGGCAACCCGCAGTCCAGGGCCAGGAAGCCGGGCGGCAGGTCGGGCGGTGCGGGGTGGGCCAGGGCGGCGGCAAGGTCGTCGGCGGTGGCCACAAAGGCGGTGCCGGGCACGCCCAGCAGCGGGCACATGTTGAAGTCGTTGGCGGCGGTCTGCACGATGAGGGGCAGCCGCTGGTAGGCGGCTTCCAGCGCCACGGTGGTGGAGTTGGCCGCCCATACGATGGTGCCCGGAACAAGCAACTGGGCCACGGGCGTGTTCACCACGCGGGGCGCGCCGCCGGAAGGAAAGCGCGCGGCAAGGCGGCCTTCCACGGGCAGGTTGGGATGCGGCTTGACCACCACGTTGTACCCATCCAGCGTGCCTGCCCGCGCGGCCTCGGCCAGCACGTCGAGCTGGTTGTCGGTCTCGTCGATGAAGAAGCTGGTGACGATGAGCAGGGTGGGCCTGACGGGGGTGGCGGAAGGCGCGGGAGCGGAAGCATCGCCGGAGGGGGGTGCCGTTGCCGCTGTCGTGCCCGAAACAGCGCCCTGCGCCGCACCCGACGCCGCATCGGCAAGGTACAGGTAGCGCAGTGCCTCGATCTCCCCCAACCGTTCGGCGGGCATGCCCGCGTCGCGCATGTGGCCCAGCGCGCCCTGGCCGTTGCAGCACATGAGGTCTGGCAGGGTGGCGGCGGCGTCCGGCTCGGCAAAGGCGCGGGCGTCCTCGTAGTAGCGCAGGTCTGTGGGGCGCACGGTGGAATGCTGGGTGCCGTACACCGGGCCGCGCCGCGCCTCGTGCATGGCATGGGCAAGGGACTTTTCCCAGGGGTGGTTTTCCATGGGGAAGATGGTCCACTCCTGCGGCGCGCACACGGCGGCATAGCGGCGGAAGGCGGCGCGCATCAGGCGGCGTTGCAGCCCCAGCCAGCCGCGCGTGGATTCCGCCCAGTTGCGGGCCATGTACGGCCAGAAATCCATGCGCGAACCGGGCAGGCGGCACTGCCCGGCCACGTGGCGGGTCAGGCGCGCGGCGCGCAATGCCATGCGGCAGTAGTGCAGCACTTCACGGGCGATGGTGGCCGGGGTCAGGAATTCCTCGATGAAGTGAAAGGCGATGCCGTCCTGCTTGCGGGCGCGGAATTCGTCGCGCAGGCGGATGGCGTCTGCCAGCGAATAGTGCGGCGTGGGCTCGAAGATGAACAGCCAGGTCACCCCGTGCACGCCGCCCTGCTGCGGGTCCAGCGCATCGTGCAGGCTTTCCCAGTAGCGCGAGCGCAGGCGGCCCTGCTTGGCGGCCTGCACGTCGATGTTGGGAAAATAGGTGGCCACGGTGCCGGGGCGCGGGTGTGCGGGCAGGCTGGCCTTGCCCGTGGCCTCGGGCGCGGCGGGCAGCAGGCGCTTTTCGCGCAGCAGCCAC
>NZ_VSMK01000372.1 GCF_011682075.1 Nitratidesulfovibrio liaohensis | reverse complement strand
CGGCCCCTGTCGCGGTCGCTGTTGCGCTCACCGGTGCGGCAACGGGCGCATGCGCCGTGCCGCCGCTGTCGGACGGCCGCGCCACGGCGCAGCCGCCCGCAAGCAGCACGAGCAGAAGCAGCGGCACGCAGGGCAGGAAGATTCCCGCCCCGCGTCCGCTGATATGCCGGGTTCCGGCTAGTCCCATACCCGCTTGTCCTCGATGGGACGGATCTGCGGGGGCAGGGTGCCGGGTGCAAGGATCTTCAGTTCCGGGCGCAGCTTGATCTTCTCGCGGAACTGGTGGAGCAGTTCGTCCTCGCGCTTGAAGTTGCTGGCCTCGATGAACAGGGTCATCTCGTCGATGCCGCCGGGGTTGGTGACCTCGATCTGCCAACGCTTGATTTCCTCGAAGCGCGACATGACCTGTTCCACCTGGTGCGGGTACACGAACATGCCCTTGATGCGCGCGGTGGTGTCCACGCGGCCCACGATGGAGCCAAGGCGCGGGCTGGTGCGGCCGCAGGGGCAGGGCGAACGGTCGATGTAGGACAGGTCGCCGGTGGCCAGGCGGATCAGCGGGTAGGTCTTGTTGAAGGCCGTGACCACGATTTCGCCCACTTCGCCATCCTTCAGCGGAATGCCGGTGTCCGGATGGCAGATTTCCACGTAGCAGCGGTTGGCGATGTGCAGGCCGGTCTTGTGGAAGCATTCGTAGCCGATGCAGCCCACGTCCGCCGTGCCGTAGCCTTGGCGCATGATCAGGTCGAACTTCTTCTCGAGCTGCGCGCGCAGCTTTTCGGAGAATTTTTCGCCGGTGACGAAGCCCACTTCAAGGAACAGGTCCTTGCGCAGGTTCATGCCCTTTTCCTCGGCCTTCTGGGCAAGGTGCAAGAGGTAGCTGGGCGTGCCCACGTAGCCCGACACGCGCAGCTTGGACATGATCTCGAGCTGCGTGGCCGCGTTGCCGGGGCCTGCGGGCACCACGGCGCAGCCAAGGTTGCGCAGGGGTTCCTCGAACATCAGGCCCGCCGGAGCGAGGTGGTAGTTGAAGGTGATCTGGGCAACGTCGCCGGGGCGGAAGCCCACGGAATAGAAGGCTTCGGTGTAGCCCCAGTAGTCGTCGGCGCGGTCTTCGGGGTCGAAGATGGGGCCGGGCGACAGGAACACGCGCTTCAGTTCGCCCAGGTCCTTGGTCAAAAGCCCGCCAAGGCGCGGCCCCATGGACTGGAGGAAGATGAGTTCCTTCTTCTTGAGAATGGGAATGTGCTTGAGGTCCGTGAGGGTCTTGAACTTCTCCACGTTGAACTGGGCGCGGTCGAAGCGCTTCTTCACGTCCTCGGAATAGCGGTAGGCGTAGGAAAGCAGGTCTTTCAGCTGGATGAGGTAGTATTGCCTGCGTTCGCTCTCGTCGAGCACTTCGCGGCGGCTGTAGATGCCTTCGGTACGGTCCTTGCGGGTCATGCGGTGGGCTCCTTGGTATCGTGGCGTGCGGTGCGCGCGGCCCCGGAACAGGAACGCGACGCCCGATGCATTTGCAGGATTCGCCCATAGCCCGCGCGTATGGGGTTGGCAAGAATATTTTTTTATCTCCTTTCATACCTGCGTGATACATAATTTTCCACATGTTGATGATGCCTGTGGAAAATTCGACTCTCGCCACGGTGCGGTGAAAGACGCACCATTGCGGCAGGTTATCGATGGGTGTCTGGCAGATTGCCGCGGGTTGTCCGGGGCCACGCCAGGGCATGGCCAGACAAAACGACAACAACCATCATAAGTACAGCATGATGCACATACCCCTGCGTTCCCTTTCGGGAATGTGACCCTGATCACGGCGGGCGCAGCGGACACGGGGTAGCCTGCACACTTCCGGGTGCGGCGTTTCGTCCTGCGGCGCCGCCCATCCCCACACCCTTCTGCCTGCGACCACACCATGGACTATTTCCGCAAGATGTGCGGCTGCGGCCGCGACAACTGCCGCCCCGGCCTGCTGGGCCTGCTGCCCAAGCCTGATGTTTCCGAAACCCTGTGGTCGTTCATCGGTGCGCTGTGCGGCATCGGCGTGGTGGCGTGGCTGTGCGACCGGGTGGCTTCTCCGGGCGACGGCTTCGTGCTCATCGGCTCGTTCGGGGCATCGGCGGTGCTGGCCTACGGCGCGCCGGGCGCGCCCTTTTCGCAGCCGCGCAACCTGCTGGGCGGGCATGTGCTGTCCGCGCTGGTGGGGGTGTTCGTGGCGCGCAATCTGGGGGTGCCGGGCTTGGCCGGAATGTCGGGGGCAGAGGCGCAGGTCCTCTCCACCGCATGGCTGGCCCCTGCCGTGGCCGTGGCCGCCGCCATCGCCCTGATGCACCTTACCGACACCCTGCACCCGCCGGGCGGGGCCACCGCGCTCATCGCCGTCACCGGCAGCCCGCAGATCCAGGCGCTGGGCTACAAGTACGCCGTGGTGCCCGTGGCCGCCGGGGCCGCCGCCCTGCTGGTGGTGGCCCTGCTGGTGAACAACATTCCGCGCGGGCGGCGCTACCCCAGGCATTGGTGGTAACTGGTGGTGCCGGGGGCTGGTGGCGACTGATGGCAGCGGGCCGCACGGTTGCCACGACGGTGCAGGCGGGCTAGACTGGCCGAGCGCCGGTGGCGCGCCACGGCCCGACAGGAAAACATATTCCATGGCCGCGCCAGCCCCGCCGCAGGAGCCCCATGGAACACCACGCCCCGCCTCCCAACGCCCACGTCGCTGCCCCCGCCCATCCCCTCTCCGCAGCCCATCCGCTGGCGGGTCGCGTGGCCCTGGTCACCGGCGGCG
>NZ_VSMK01000371.1 GCF_011682075.1 Nitratidesulfovibrio liaohensis | reverse complement strand
CCAGGGCGCGCTGCACGAAGCGGGGCACCCACGCCCCCATGTGTTCCGCCACCAGCCAGCACCAGGCCTCGTCCACGGCCAGGCCGCGCTCCCTGCGTGTGTCGGTGGTGGGGAGGGGGGGCGCGTCGCGCAGGGCCAGCAGGGCCAGGGCGGCGTCCAGTTCGAAGCTCAGATGGTCGTCGGGCGTGGCGCCTTCGTCGGGTACGGCATACCCAAGGGCGTGGTACAGGTCGCGCACGTCCATGGTGGATTCGCCCATCAGGCGGGGTTCGGCTTCCAGCCAGGCCGATGCATAGGGCGGGGCGGGCACGGCCATGGGCCCCACGAACAGCCGGTTGAAGGCGTACTCGGCGTCGCGCCACTGGTCGTCATGCGCATGACTGGCGGCAGCCTGCCGGGCCGGGCCATGCTGGTCGCCTTTGCCGTGTTGGGCGGACGCATTTGGGGGAAGGGGCGCGGGGGTGCCGTATCTGGCGATGCAGTCGTCCAGCGCCAGAGAGGCCGCGCGCAGGTCGTCCGCGCCACGCGCGGCGAACAGATCGCGCAGGCCGCGCAGCAGGCAGGACTGGCGCGCGTTGCCGGGGGGTAGGGAGCCGGTCGCGGTATGGGCCGCCAGCGCATCCGGTGCACCGTTCAGTGCACCGTTTGGGGGCGCGCCGGGTATGGCGGGGGTATGCTCCATCGTGTCTCCTCGGGCCGTTCGTACCGCCACGCGGGCACGCGGACGGTGGCCTGTTTTTGGATGTATGCAGGCTAGTCCGGGGGGACGGTTGTCACAAGGCTACGAAATGGGGTGATAATGGGTAGTGCTGCCTACCCGATGCGGAGTGGAAGCGTCCGGATGGAGATGTGGCGGGGGTGGGCATGAAGCCCCGAGAGGCGGCGGAGGAGGGCGAAGTTCGGTACGCGGGGCGCCACGCCTTCCGGGGAATGGTTCCGGGGGCTGGCCCGGAACTATTCCCCGGAAGGCGTGGTGCGCGGACCGGGGGCGCTGCGCAGGAAGGCGCACAGGCTGGCGTCCTTGCCGTGCAGGCCCAGCTTGCGGCGGATGTTCTTGCGGTGGGTCTGCACCGTTTCCACGGACAGGTTGAGGGCGCTGGCGATATCCTTGGTGGGGCTGCCCGCCTGGATGAACTGGCAGATGCGCATTTCCGCCGGGCTCAGGCGCAGCAGCAGCGGGTCCGGCCCGGCATCCCCCGGGGCCAGGCGCAGCAACTGGTCGCGGATCACGGTCAGGTAGCCGCGCCGCACCTCCGGCTCCATGTCCGCTTCCAGGTGGTCCAGCGCGGGCAGCAGCATGGCGTGCACCTTGCGCGCCACCTCGCGGTTGATCTCGGCGCGTTCGCCGTCGATGTTGCGCAGCACGGTGCGCAGGGTGATGTTCATTTCCTCCAGGTGGGCCTTTTCCTCGCGCAGGGCCTCGGTGCGTTCGGCCACCACCCGTTCCAGCGCCTCGCGCTGGTGCACGTGGCTGGTCACGTCGGTGAGCATGACCAGGTACCCGTCGCTGGCCAGGCTGACGGCGTTGAGGGGGGAAATGCGCATGCGGAAGACCTGCGCGGCGTGGGGCGGTCCCACTTCGGGGTGGCTGGGTGCGGCGGAATGCGCCATTTCCGGCGCGGCGGCGGGAGTGATTTCGCACGAGACGCCCAGGGGATAGAAGCGCAGCAGGTCCTCCATGCTTTCGCCTTCCAGTCCCAGCGCCGCCCAGATGGGCAGCCCGGGCACCGCGCGCCCGGCCAGGTGCCGGTGTGCGGTGCGGTTGACGCTGGTGATGATGCCCGCGGCGTCGATGGCCAGCACCATGTCCGAGGTGGAATCGAGAAAGTTTTCCACCTTGCATTTTTCCAGCGTGAGCAGGCGGTTGGCCTCGTCCAGTTGGACTGTGTCCACTTTTGCCCGGCGGGATTCCCAGTGGCGGGTGAACAGCACCGAAAAGGCGTCGCCGTACAGGCGCACTATCTGCGCGGCGGCATCACGGGCGCGGCGGGGCGCGGGCATGGCCTCCACCACGTCCAGCACCGCGTGCACGAGGGTGTGGAAGCAGCCCAGGAACATGGCTTCGGTGACGCCGCGCATGCGGTGGCGCCGGGCCGATGCCAGCAATTCATGGCCCCAGCCCTGCGGAGCGGTGGTGCTTGCGCCGTCTTCGATCTCGCGCACCAGGTCGCCGAAGGTGGGGGCAAGCCCGGCGTGCAGGGCGGCGTGCAGGGGGTGCAGGAACCCCAGCAGCGAATCTATGCAGTCCTGCCGCTTGGCCGTGGTGTGGCGCAGGTAGCCCGCCTCGCGCATGCGCTCGGACCAGCGGGTCAGAAAGAGTTCCATCTGGCCTTCGATGTCCAGCAGCACGGGCCGTGCCGCCGTGATAAGTGCCTTGCCGGCGATGTCGGCGTCGGTTCCGGGCGTGGCCGGGGGGGCGGCGGGGGTACGGGTGCGGCGGGTGGCCATGGAAACTCCGGAAGATGTGCGTCCGGTTATGAAATCATTGGGCACGATTGGGGAATGGCCGGGACATGCCGGGGTGGCGGACTGGCGCGGGAGAGGCGGACGCGGACGTCAGGGGCATACCCGATGGGTACCCGGTGCGTTGCGCCCCCGCGCGGGTATGCTATTCTTTACCCAAGTCACGCGTGGACACAAGGGCGTGTCTGGCGGAACGCGAGGGGGGCCATGGCGGTGAAATGCAGGGAACATGTTGCAGGCGGGCGGTTGGCCGGGAACGCGCCGGGATGTCCGCCCGTCGGGCCGTTCCGGCGGCTCCCGATCACCGGGCCGGTCGCGCGCCGTGGCGGCGGGCAATTG
>NZ_VSMK01000370.1 GCF_011682075.1 Nitratidesulfovibrio liaohensis | reverse complement strand
GGCACGGGGTCGCGCGTCTGTTCGGGCTGGCGCGGGTGCGCCGGGGCTGGCCGGAACTGCGGCAGCCGCGGCGACGCGGTACGGAATGGCCGGAAAAGTTCGGCCCCGCAAGGGGTTGCACTGCCCCAGGCGCGGGCGGTCGTCAAGATGGCTGCGTGCAATGGGCACGTTGTGGCGCTGCCATGCAGCCGGGGGTGACGCCGTAACGTCGGGGCGACGGCGTGAAATACCCCACGCGAGTGGGGTTATTGCCTACCGTCTGGGTATGATTTAGGCGCTTTCGTGCCGCGTGGCAAGGTCTGCGTGTACTTACTGCACCTGGCGGGCAAAGAAAAGTGCGGAGGGGGCGGCAGGCGGCGGTGCGCATGCGGAAACCGCAAGGGACTGCCGGATGCGGGGCCGGATGCGGGGCCGGATGTGGGGTGCGTCTGAAGGGGCGTTGTGGCGGAAGGAAGGTTGCGCAGGCGGGGGCTGCGCCGGAAGGGAGCTTGCGTTGACGGGGCGATTGGCGGGACATGGAACGTGGGCGACCGGGAATCGCCGGGAATCTGGCGGGACGGGATATGATGCGAGAGGCGGTGAGGGACAGCGGCTGTAGTGCGTGACCGCCGGAAAACGGCAAAAGGAAAGGCGTGCCGCTCCGGATATCCGGGAGATTCCGCGCTCTGCGCCGGGATCTCTGCTGCACGCCTGTTAGGGATTATCTTCCGTGTCCCTATTCATTGGGGGCAACTCTCTTTGCCGTTATGGGGGTAAATCTCTGCCAGAACAGTCCTCCGATGGCGTTCCTTCGCTTCTGGCCCCTGTCGCGTTCCGTGCGTCGTGCCGTGGCTCGGCTGGTCTCCGCCTGGTTTGGTCTCAGGCTGCGAGCGCTCTGTGCACTGGTTGCGGACCTCGCAACGCCCTCGGCGTTGCTGTGTACTCCGGCGGGATGCCGACCCACTGGCTAGGTCGATCTCTTTCGCCGGTGATTAAACCCTAGCCTTGCGCGTGTCGGCTGTAAAGGGGGGTGGCGACGCGGCGGCACTATTGCGGCGTTATGATGTCGTGTTTCTTGACTGCGCAACATGGCGCATCCATTGATGGAGTTGGATATGCGCATGTTGCCATGTTGCAGTGCCCCCGTGTTGCTGTTGCAATATTCCGAAAAGAAAGGGCATTTTTTATGAAAAAAAGATAGCCAATGAATACGAAGTATTGAGCGCCATGTGGCGGTAGTGCATCGCCATATGAAATTGTGCGCTCGCACGATGCAGGGTTGCGCGGTGTTTGGCGCGAGCCCTGGTGGCGTGTCTTGTTGTGCCTCGTCGCCCCCGTCGCGTGTCCGGTTGTGCGCCCGGTGGTACGCCAGTCGTGCGAGCCGTCGGGCACCCGGTGCCATATCCCGTGGTTCGCCTGCGGGCGCGGGAGAGCGCGGCGGCGGACAACGCGGCGTGCGTCAGTTCAGCCGGTCCGATTCCATTTCCGGCCAGTCGTACCCGGCGTCCGCTTCGTCTGTGCCTGCTTCGTCTGTGCCTGCTTCGTCCGGGTTGGCCCCATAACCGCCCTCGTCCCCATCGACCGACGGGCACTCGTTTCCGTCACCCTCGCCGCCGTTCTTGCCCGTGCGTTTGCCGCAGGGGCGCAGATCGCGTTCCCAGTCGATGCGGGCGGCAATGGACGCCACCAGTTCGTCCAGCCCCTGCCGCGTGGCGGCGGACAGGGTGATGGCGTCTGGGTGCACGGCGCGCAGGGCCTCGCGCGCCTCCTCGTCCAGGGTGTCCCACTTGTTCAGCACCAGCAGGCGCGGCACTTCGTGCAGTTCCATGTCGGTGAGGATGGTGTCCACCGCGCCCAGTTGGCGGTCCAGTTCGGGGTGGCCCGCGTCGGCCACGTGGATCAGCAGGTCCGCCGCCTCCAGTTCCTCCAGCGTGGCGCGGAAGGCTTCCAGCAGTTCCTTGGGCAGGTTGCGGATGAACCCCACGGTGTCGGCCAGGATCAGTTCGCGCTCGTGCGGAAAGCGCAGGCGGCGGGTGGTGGGGTCCAGCGTGGCGAACAGCTTGTTCTCGGCCAGTACCGCGCTGTTGGTCAGGGCGTTGAGCAGGGTGGACTTGCCCGCGTTGGTGTAGCCCACCAGCGAGGCCAGCGGCACCCGCTGCTTGGCCCGCCGGGCGCGGGCATAGGCGCGCTGGCGGCGCAGCGATTCCAGCTCGTCCTTGATGCGCCCGATGCGGTCACGGAGGCGGCGGCGGTCGGTTTCCAGCTTGGTTTCACCGGGGCCACGCCCGCCAATGCCGCCCATCAGGCGGTCCATGGCGCGGTTTTTCCCCACCAGGCGGGGCTGGGTGTACTTCAGCTGGGCCATCTCCACCTGCAACTTGCCCGCGCGGGTGGTGGCGTGCTGGGCAAAGATGTCCAGGATCAGCTGGGTGCGGTCCAGCACCTTGCGCTCGGTCAGGTCGGCCAGATTGCGCAACTGGGCTGGCGAAAGCTCGCCGTCAAAGATGATCATGGTGGCGTTGCCCTGCAGGGCCAGCACCTCCAGTTCCGCCAGTTTGCCCTTGCCCAGGATGAACTTTGGGTTCAGCGAGGGTACGCGCTGGATCAGGGTGCCCGCGCAGCGCACCCCGGCGGTGCGGGCCAGTTCGCTCAGCTCGGCCAGATTCAGTTCCTGCAAAGGTCGAGGGGCGGTAGACACGCTGACCAGCACGGCGGCGGGGCCTTCCGCTTCTGCGGCAAGGGCGGCTGTATGGGCGATGTGCTCGGCATGGCTGCGGCCTTGCGGCACGGCCCCGGCGGCGGTGGCGGCAGTGCCGCGCGCACGGGTGGG
>NZ_VSMK01000369.1 GCF_011682075.1 Nitratidesulfovibrio liaohensis | reverse complement strand
CGCCAAGCTGGACGCCGCGCGCGAGGCGCTGCGGCGGCACGGCGGGCGGGTGATGGCCGCCTGCCGCGAACTGGACATTTCCAAGGATACCCTGCGCCGCATCCTGAAGGGCGGCGGAACGGACTGAGACAGCAGCCCGCGAAATGGGCAGGGTCTGGAACATTCGACGAATATTGAGCTTTATTCCGGCATGTTGCGGTTGGGGGCGGTTTGCCGTCCGGCAATCGCCGGGCCAAGGACGGGCGCAAAACACGCCCGTTTTTCATTTGGGGCGTGTTTTGCGCCCGTATTGCGGAGCCTTCAAGGCGCTGCAAGGGAGGACATTCTTCCAACACACTGTGATTCCAACATGTTTCAGGATGGCATCATGCATGCTGATAGGGGGCACGGCCGCCGTGCCGTGGGGACACCATGAATGCCCATGTCTGCCTTGCCTGCATCGAGGACCGCCTTGCCACGCTGCTGGAAACAGCCGCCGAATTGCGTTGCGTGCGCATGATCGGCGGTGTTCCGGCGGAACGGACCGTCCTCCCCGTGCCGGATGGCGGTCCCGCGCCGCTCATCGACGTTCTGTCGCGCCATGGGGTTTCCCTGTTGGTGTGCGGGGGCATCCGTCCCTGCTGGCGGAGCACCGTGGAGATGGCCGGGATTGCCGTCCTGCCGTGGCTTTCGGGCAGCGAGGCGGACGTGCTGTCCGCCCTTGTCCGGGGCAGGCCGGACGCACTTGCCATGCCCGGATGCCGTCCGCTTTCGGGCAGGGGCGGCGGACCGCGGCGCGGCGGCCCATGCAACACAACAGACGCGGGCTGCCTTAGGCGGCGGCGTCGCAACGCAGGAGAATGATCGGATGCAGGTTCTCATAACCGTGCAGGACGCATCGCCGGGTACCCCGCCCGGCCCGGCGGGGGACGACACCCTTCTCGATGTCCGCCTGGACCCGCGCTTCGGGCGCGCGCAAGGCTATCTGCTGTGCGATACGGCCACGGGGGCGGTGCGTCGGCTGGATGCGGTTTCCAACATGTCGCTGGCGCAGGGCGCGGGCATTCAGGCCGCGCAGGTCGCCGCCGACGCCGGGGCAGAGGCAGTGATCACCGGCCATGTGGGGCCCAAGGCCTTTAGCGCGTTGCGCCGGGGCGGCATCGCCATCTATCTTTCAACGCACGCCACCGCGCGCCAGGCCCTGCAGGCGCTGGCGGACGGCAATCTGGCCCCGGCGGCGGAGCCGGACCGGGAGGGGCACTGGTAGCCATGGGTACGGACATGCAGGAACACGAGCACCGTTGCGGTTGCGGCGGGGCGGGTTGCAGCGGCGAGCAGCATGTGGAGGCCACCGGGGGCTGCACCGGATCGGGCTGCGGCGGTCATGGCGACCATGGTGGTCGGGACGGGCATGTCGGGCATGATGCCACCGGGCCGGGCGACGGCACCGAAACCCCGGTGCGCATGGCCGGGCGGGTGGGCGCCAAACTGGTGGTGCTGAGCGGCAAGGGCGGCGTGGGCAAGAGCACCGTGGCCGTTAACCTGGCCGTGGGGCTTGCCCGCACCGGGCGCAAGGTGGGCCTGCTGGACGTGGACGTGCACGGTCCCAGCGTGCCGCGCATGTTGGGGCTTGGCCGGGCCAGGCCAGTGGCGGGCGAAGGCTGGATGGCCCCGGTGAGCGCGGGGCCGAACCTGCGGGTGATGTCGCTGGGGTTCTTTCTGCCCGATCCCGAAGTGCCGGTCATCTGGCGCGGCCCGGTGAAGATGGGCATGGTGCGCCAGTTTCTGGTGGACGTGCGCTGGGGCGATCTGGACGTGCTGGTGGTGGACTGCCCCCCCGGCACCGGGGACGAGCCGCTTTCGGTATTGCAGTTGCTGGGTCCGGACGCGCACGCGGTCATCGTCACCACGCCGCAGGGCGTGGCCGTTGACGATGTGCGGCGGTCCGTGGGGTTTTGCCGCCAGCTCGGCAACCCCATTCTGGGCATCGTCGAGAACATGGGCGGCTACGTGTGCCCCAAATGCGGCGAGCTTACTCCCCTGTTTCCCGCAGGGGGCGGCGAGCAACTGGCGCGCGAGACCGGCGTGGCGTTTCTGGGCAGCATCCCCCTGCACCCCGACCTGACCAGAGCCGGTGATGCCGGGCGCAGCCTGCTGGAGGCGGACCTGTCCGCCGGGCACGAGCCTGTGCATCCGGTGATCCGGGCCTTCCAGCCTGTGGTGGGGGCCGCCGGGACGGTGTGCCCGACAGGTGATTCGGAAGCGCCAGGCCGTTCCGCATCGGAAATTCCCGCCAACGGCAACGGCGGCCATGCGCCGCAAGGAGCATCGGACATGAAGATCGCCATACCGCTGGCGGCGGGCAGGCTGTGCCAGCATTTCGGCCATTGCGAGCAGTTTGCCGTGCTGACCGTGGACCCGGACGACGGCACCGTGAAGGGGCAGGAGCTGCTGACGCCCCCGCCGCACGAGCCGGGCGTGCTGCCCGCGTGGATCGCGGACACGGGAACCCGACTGGTCATCGCCGGGGGCATGGGGGCACGTGCGCGCCAGTTGCTGGAGGAGCGAGGCGTACAGGTGCTGGTGGGCGCTTCCGCCGCCGATCCGGCAGACCTTGTGGCCGCGTGGTTCGGCAACAGGCTGGAGCTTGGCGTGAACACCTGCGACCATTGATGCCGGGCCGCCGGGCCGTGCGGGCGTTCCCCCCGCCAGGGCGGGCGGTGTGGCAATGAAAACGGGCGCGGGGAGTCTCCCCGCGCCCGTCTGTATTGCGCTTTGCCGTGATGCGGTGCGCCTAGCGGCGGTCGCCGCCACGGCCACGGTCGCCGCCACGGTC
>NZ_VSMK01000368.1 GCF_011682075.1 Nitratidesulfovibrio liaohensis | reverse complement strand
GTGCTGCTGGCGGACGGCATCGCGGCCCGCGTCTCGCACCCGTTGCGCCGGGCGGCGGAAGTGTTCAAGGAGCGCCCCCGGCTGGGCGCGCCGCTGCACCTGCCCCCGCCCCAGACGCTGGAGGTACGCGTGCTGTTCGACGAACTGGTGCGACTGTGGGGACGCCTGAGCGAACTGGACGCCCTGAACGTGGGCAGCCTGACGGCGGAAAAGCGCAAGCTGGAGGTCATCCTGGAATCGGCGGACGACGCCATTCTGGTGCTGGACGGCACAGGCACGGTGGCCCACGTCAGCGAACGGATGCTGCCGCTCATCGGCCTGCCGCGCGAGCAGGTGCTGGGCATGCCCTGGGCAGATATTTCCACCGCCGCGCCCAACTACCTGGCCCTGCGCACGGCGCTGGACGCCAGCCTGCACGGCAAGCGCGACGTGCCCCTGACCGAGGGCGGCGAGGAACGGGTGTTCGTGGCTCGGCGGCGGGACCTTGTGGGCGGTGACGCCCACGGACTGGCAGGGGACGGCGGCGACGCCCACGGGCTGCCGGGAATCAGTGGGCACGACGGACGGGGGTCTGTCCTGCGCGCCTCGTCCACACAACTTGCGTCCACCTCAGCTTCCGCTTCCCCCACTTCGGTGGTCGGGCAGGTGTTCCTGCTGGGCGACGTCACCGAGGCCCGGCGGCGCGAGGGGCTGCGCTCGGAAATGATGGACTGGGTCTCGCACGAACTGAAGACCCCCATGCAGTCGCTGTGCCTTGCGGCGGACCTGCTGGACCGGCGCAAGGACGACCTGGACGCCGAGGGTCGCCTGCTGGTGGAAACCGTGCGCGAGGACGCCGCCCGCCTGCGCACCCTTGCCCAGCAGTTCATGGACATTGCCCGCATGACGCCCTCCGCCCTGCACCTGACGCGGGACGAGGCGGATCTGCCCGCCCTGCTGGACCGCTGGCTGACACCCTTCGTGCTGCTGGCCCGCGAAACCGGGGTGCGCCTGGCCGTTGATGTCCGCAAGGCCCCCGAAAAGGTGCGCCTGGACGCGGAACGCTTCGCCTGGGTGGTCTCCAACCTGGTGGCCAACGCCCTGCGCGCCAGCCCCACGGACGGCGAGGTGCGGGTGCGGGTGACCGAGCATCAGGGCCGCGCGGTCATCGAGGTGGAAGACGAAGGCGCGGGCCTGCCGGAAGCCGTGCAGGCGCGCCTGTTCCAACCCTTCGCCCATGGCCCGGCGGCGGGCGCGCGCGGCGGCCTGTACGGTCTGGGCCTTGCCATCACCCGGTCCATCGTGGATGCCCACGGCGGACACATCGCCTATCAACGACGCGAGGAACGCGGCTCGCGCTTCACCGTGACCCTGCCGCTGCCGCCCCGCAACGATCAGGCGGACGACGCGGAAATGGGCACCGACGCGGCCCCAGACACGGCCCCAGACAAAGCCACTGACACGGCCACTGACACGACAACGGCGGACCGTTCCGCTCCGGACATCGGATGATGCCGGGGACGCCCCCCCCCTCCGAATGCGATGGGCCGCAGCCACACCCCGCAATCCCCAAATTCTCATGAAGGACGCCATGCCCTCCACCCCGCAACCCCAAGCCGCCACCGGCCATGAGCACGCCCGCACCCCGCTGGACGTGCTGGTGGTGGACGACGACCCCGGCATCCTGATCACCCTGCGCCTGGCCCTGGCCGCCGCCGGATGCCCGGTGCGCACGGCGGCCAGCGCGGAAGAGGCGCTGGCCCTGCTGGCCGAACACCCCGCCGACCTCGTGCTGACCGACGTGCGGATGGAAGGGGCCTCCGGCATCGACCTGGTGCGTGAGACCCGGGCGCTGCTCCCGGACGCGCTGTGCGTGGTCATGACCGCCTTCGCCTCTTTCGAGAACGCCGTGGCCGCCATCAAGGCCGGGGCCTTCGACTACCTGCCCAAGCCTTTTTCCGTGGAACAACTGGAACATCTGGTGGGCAAGGTGGCCACGGTGGTGGCCCTGCGCCGCGAAAACGCCCGATTGCGGGCGGCGGGCGCATCGGATGCCGCGGGCGCGGGCGGCGACTGGTTCGCGGGGCTTACCGCCCCGGCCACGTTGGCCTTGCAGACGCTGGTGGAGCGCATCGCCCCCAGCGAAGCCACGGTGCTGCTCACCGGAGAGACGGGTACCGGCAAGACCGCGTTAGCGCGGGCCATCCATGCCCGGTCGGCGCGTGCGGGCCGCCCCTTCGTGGAGGTGACCTGCACCGCGCTGGCGGAATCGCTGTTCGAATCGGAGGTGTTCGGCCACGTGCGCGGGGCATTCACCGGCGCGGTGCGCGACCACGCGGGCAAGTTCGAACTGGCCGAGGGGGGCACGCTGTTTCTGGACGAGGTGGGCGAACTGTCGCCCGCCTCGCAGGCCAAGCTGCTGCGCTTTCTGGAGGACCGGGTCATCGAACGGGTGGGCGGCACCCACCCCCTGCGGTTGGACGTGCGCATCATCGCCGCCACCAACCGCGACCTGGCCCGGCTGTGCCGCGAAGGCGCGTTCCGCGAGGACCTGTACTACCGGCTGAACGTGTTCGAGTGCGTGGTGCCACCCCTGCGCGACCGGCCCGACGACATCGCGCCGCTGGCCGCGAAGCTGTTCCGCGCGGCGTCGGTGCGGCTGGGGGTGGAGACGAACGTGAGACCGGACGCCGATGGGAATCCCGGCACTCCGGATACGGGCGAAGGTCTCGCCCCTCTGCCGCAGGCGGTGCTGCATGCCCTGCTGGCCCACCGCTGGCCGGGCAACGTGCGCGAACTGCGCAACGCCATGGAACGCATGGCCTTGCTGGCCGCCGGGCGGCAGCCGGGGCT
>NZ_VSMK01000367.1 GCF_011682075.1 Nitratidesulfovibrio liaohensis | reverse complement strand
ATGGCCGAACTTGCCCCGGCGATGTTCGGCCTGCTCCAAGGCGCGCTGGTCGGAAGGCGCGCGACATGATGCAACTACGAAAAACACCGGCAACGAACAACGGGGAGGCACCACGCCTCCCCGTTCTATTTCAACACCCCGACAAGGAGGTCGTATGCGCTGGATGTACCTGTGCCGGTTCTGGCCGTGGAAGAAATGCCTTCTGCCGCCTGCGGAATGCGTCATCTTCGCGGACTGCCCCAAGGTCCGCACCCCGAGGAGAAGAATATGGGCATAAGCTGGGGATCAATTATCGCCATAGCCATCGCGGTACTTAACGTCGTCAAGGAGAGCATCGATGACTGAGCACGAGTCCAAGGGCAAGGGAATGAACAGGGCCTGGGTGTTTCTTGGCGGCTGCCTGGCAGGTGTCGCTGGCCTGTTCGTGGCGGCCATATTGTCGGAGGCAGGCACCACGAGAACGGACGGCTGCGATGACGAACCGTTGGCGCTGCCTGAAGGCGAGAGCCATACATGAAAACAGGGGGAGGCAAGCGCCTCCCCCTGCAGCTATTCGTCCAATTATTTTAGCCTTTTCCTAATTGTTTCATGGCTAGGGGCACTGCCGTGTAATTTGACAAGTTCCTGAGCAATTTCCCGGAAACCCATGCCGGCTTGCTTCATGCGCTTGGCATCCTCAAGCCAAGCAGGCTGGAGGCCACCCACATCCGGGGCACTTTTTTTTGTCTGACCTTCGCAGGCCGAGGTGGCTAGCAGCCCGTCCGGAGGCGATAGTTCCACTGTGAACGGCTCAATATCACTACCGAACGCGTTACGGCATTTTTCGTACGCGACGGTGATCGTCGTGGTCTTCTCGGCGGTGCCCTTTTTACTGGGCCGATCAAGCTTCACCACAGCATCCAATATGTCGAGTTTGGCGTTGCTGCCACGCTGGTCTCCCGTTTTCGAGGTATGTTGCACAATCAGGCAGGAAATCCCCCGAGCCTTCAACTTTTTGAGCAACGCGCGAAATGCCTCCTGGCACTCAGTGCTGTTGCCGCATGCCGTCGGGGCCAAGGTCGACAGGTTATCAAACACGATGAACTCGACATCCGGGAACCGCTTGTCGATCCAGCCCAGTAGGGCCTTGCCGCCTTCCTCAGTACCAAGGTCAGGCAAGGCATTGCCTTCTGTCATGGTAGAAAGCAGTTCGAACCGCTTTCCCCCGATTTCTTCGTCTACCGTACGTCCCTGAGCTTGACCCAAGGCCTTCAAGCGCTCCCTGCACGCACTCTCGCCCATCTCACCATCAAGGTAGAGCACATTCCGTGCGCGGGAAGCTGTCCACTTCCCGCCTAGCGCAGAAGTCCCCTTCCACACGGCAAGCGCAACCGCGAACGCGACCCAGGTCTTCCCAACCCCCGTTCCCGCCACCAGCATCATCAAGCCAGGACTCAGCATAACTGGCTTGATCACGTATGGCCGTGGCTCTTCAGGCATCGCCAGCAGCGTCTCCAAGGGCTTGCTTTGGAATGCAGCTTCCACATGACCATCGAGATTCAGCCCAAAGAGGCGCTCGGCCTCCTCGCAAAAGGCTCTGGCAGAAAGCCTTCGCCCCTGATCATTCCAAAACGCCAGGTCGTGAGCAAGGCGCTCTGCTTCTCCACGAAACTCCCCTTGAGATGCTCGTGACAGAATCCGAACCTGTCCTGCCCCGGCTTTCTGAATGGCTCGACTGGCTTCATATATCTGACGGTAACCATCTGCGGCATAAGACGGGAGTAGGAGCACTTCGCGCCCCTTCAACGCGCTCCAATCAGTGCAGGCGATCCCCTTCCGCCCTCCAGGCCAAGTGGTAGGGACTACGCCACTTTTAACAAGCCATCTATGCTCCAATGATATCTGAGAAGCTGTTTCCTCGTCCAAGGCGCAAAGCACAGCATGTCCCGATTTTGCTACAAGTTCATGCAGATCGAACAACGGAAAACGCCCTTGAAATGCGCGCCACTTCCACTCAGCATGACATATATTGTACTTATCACGGATATAGAACTTGGAAACCGGGAGGTTGAAAACAGTTCCCCTTTCATCAAAAATTTTGACAATACCTCCCCTCAGACTCCCATTATCGTTTCTATAATGGTAAATTGAATATTTTGCGTTATTCAATGTATAGTACCGATAGCTCTTCACACACTCTTCAAGCTCCTCTGCCTCGACACCTGATCTGCACTCATGCCAGCCGGGGTCGCAACCTTGAAAAAAGCGCGCCTCGGGGCTCGTGTCGATGTTCAACAGTGCCGCAATTCTAAAAAACCCACGAATAGTGTCGAATCCTAAATGCAACGTCACTAAATCGACTAAATTTTGCCCACGCCGACCATTTGAATGGTGTAACCATGACCCATATTCTCTTTTCCTTGGATCAATTTCAACGATGAAGTCATCGTTCGACATAGAAATATCCAATCGTTCAAAAGCAGCTTGTGGGTTCTTGCGAAGCTCAATCTCGACCGTTTCACGCGCCAAGTACTCCAAGATGGAGAGATGTCGAATAGCGTCCTTCTCCGTGGAGTACTCACGAAACCTTGGACTGAATACACAAGTCCTTTCCGTATAATGATTCGTATACATACATTCCTCATAAAATTCACAGTGAAGGTAAAAATTGGCCGCGCCGCGCTAAAGCGTTGCCAAGAGCAACGTGGCCAATCACAGGACACGCCTAGCGTACCCCAAAACTATCAGTAAGATAGCCAAGTACTTCAGCACTCCGGCTTTGTGGGGCAGGTGCGCCGCCCCGGATGGTTTTGGGTTCAGGCTCCTTCACCCGGCGAGCAAACCACTCCATGAACGAATCTCGCTCGTAG
>NZ_VSMK01000366.1 GCF_011682075.1 Nitratidesulfovibrio liaohensis | reverse complement strand
AGGGCCTGCAACACCGCGCGCACGCCATCGGCCAGCACCCCGAGCAGGTGCGGCAGTTCGGCGTCCACCGGAAGCCGGGGAACACCGGGCGCGCCCGGCAACGCCGCGCCGGTGGCCAGCAGGTGGACAAGCGGATGGATGGCGGGAGCAACGGGGGAATGTGCCCGGTCGTCGGGCGAAAAGGATGCGGTCATGATTCCGTGGGGTTTCGGGTGGCTGCAAGGCACAACGCTCGGGCGGACATGCCGCGCGCGGGTGATCGTGCGCAGTCAGGCTATGGAAAAGCGCCCGTGATGGCAACGTACACGCCGCAACGAACAACATGGTGTGTCGCATCGCACTGCCGGGAACATCCGGAGGCCCTTCTCGCATGGCGGCATGCACGACTCGGCGCAACGCCGCAGCGCAACAGCAGTTACTGCATCTACGCATGCGCAACGTACGCCATACTGCATGCATGGCATCATGCAATACAAAACAAGTGCAAAATCTTACACATATATTTTGAAAATCAAGCAAGAAATTTGAACCGTACGCCACCCATCATCACACGCATTTCATCCCTCATATCATCCTTTGTTGCGAGATTACTCCCGTTTTTTTCCGCACACACCCTCCGCGGCGCAAGGTCTTGAAATTTTCTGGTTGACTTTTGCAGCCATGAGCGCAGAGAAGGCGCAAACAATCCCTTGCAGGAGGCTGCATACCATGAAGACCCTGACCAAAGCCCTTCTCGCCGCCCTGTGCGTGTCGTTTCTGGCCCTGCCCGCCGTCGGCCAAGCCGCCACGGTGAAGAAGCCCCAGACCATCGAAACCCAGCAGGCGCAGCAGAAGAAGGCCACCAAGAAGGTGGCCGTGAAAAAGAAGAACACCAAGCAAACCGCCGCCAAGAAGCAGGTCAAGGTCGCCAAGGCCTCCAAGAAGACCAGCAAGTACTAGAGCCGTAAGCCGGGGCCGGGCGCACTGCCCGGCCCCTTCCTCTTTCATCCGCCCTGCCCCTCCTGTCAGCCCATCTGACCGCCGCGTGCGTCCGGTGGACGGCATGTGCTTGTCCTTTGCCGACAAATGACGCACAATGCCGCATCCACGTCCACCATCGCAGGCCTTCACCGGCCGGGAGGTGCGCCATATGTCCCGCCGCCGCTTCAGCACCCTGAATGAATTCGCGGAATTCCTGAACCGCAAGTGCATGCCCATGCACGAGGCCATCCGCTGCATCGACGACTTCGACGCCCTGCGCGAGGCCGTGGACGCCCTGCGTGCGCGCATGCCCTCCATCGGGTTCTTCTCGCCCTCGCGGCGGGTGCAATGCTTCTACGCCGTGTGCCGCCAGTTGGACGCCTTCATCGAAAAGGGGCGCCTGACCATCGACGATGCCCTGATGGCCCTGAACATGCTGGGCTTCGAATCGGGCCGATTCCGCAAGGCGGCACGCATGTTCCGCCGCCGCTGGGCCCGCCGCCGCGAAGGCGACCACGCCAGCCTGCCCCAGGTCACCCGCTTCTACATGGACGGCATCGGCACCTGCCTGTAGGCCTGCCACCCTGCCTCCTTTCCCCGTCCCGCCCCTGCCGTACAGCCGCGCGTGCCTCTTCAATCCTGTTGAAGCGCGCGCGGTTCTGTCGTAAGGCAACCCATCACACCACATGACCAGCCACCCCAGCCGCAGGAGACCAACCCGCATCGCGCCCGCCCGACGGGCCACGTCGCACAAGGACCACGCATGGCCTCTCCGTACATTCTGACCATCTCCTGCCCCGACCGCATCGGCATCGTGGCCACGGTTTCCACCTTTCTCGCCGTACAGCGCTGCAACATTCTGGACAGCGCCCAGTTCGGCGACCGCGAAAGCAAACGCTTCTTCCTGCGCATCCATTTCGAAATGCCCGACGACGGGCCCGGTCGCCCGGAACTGGAGCGGCTGTTCGCAGGCGTGGCCGCAACCTTCGACATGGAGTGGCAACTGTTCGACGCGGGCAGCACCGCGCGCATCCTGGTGCTGGTTTCGCGTTTCGGACACTGCCTGAACGACATCATGTTCCGCTGCGAGACGGGCGCGCTGAACGCCACCATCCCGGCCATAGTCTCCAACCACCAGGACTTCCAGCGCATCGCCGAGATGCACGACATCCCCTTCCACTACCTGCCCATTTCCAAGGAAAACAAGGCAGAACAGGAAGGGCGCATCGCCAGGATCATCGAGGAACAATCCATCGACCTGGTGGTGCTGGCCCGGTACATGCAAATCCTTTCGCCGGAATTCTGCGCCCGGTTCAAGGGCCGGGTGATCAACATCCACCATTCCTTCCTGCCCAGCTTCAAGGGGGCCTCGCCCTATCACCAGGCCTTTGCGCGCGGGGTGAAGCTGATCGGCGCCACCGCCCACTACGTGACCGAAAACCTGGACGAAGGCCCGATCATCGAACAGGAAGTGGCGCGGGTGGACCATTCGCACATGCCCGACGACCTGGTGGCCGTGGGCCGCGACGTGGAATGCCTGGCCCTGGCGCGGGCGGTGCGCTTTCACATCGAGCACCGCGTGCTGCTGAATGGCAGCAAGACCGTTGTGTTCCGGTAGACACACCGTTTCCGAACACTGCCCCCGTACGCACCGCGCCCGGAAGCCTCCACCTTCCGGGCGCGTTTCCATTCGCACTTCCGGCTCACTCCACCTGTTTGTGCCCCTGCCTGTCCGCCCCCCGCGCCGGGGCACCAGCGCACGCCACCTCGCACCGGCCCGTGTTTTGTCTTGAAGCCGCAAAGGGCCTGCGCTAGAGTCCCCACCGGACGCACGGCGCGCACTCTTCGTCGCCCTGCCGGGCCGCCCCTCCGACCGCCGGAGGCAGCCCGCGCCC
>NZ_VSMK01000365.1 GCF_011682075.1 Nitratidesulfovibrio liaohensis | reverse complement strand
CCCGGCCCGCAGCCCCGGCCCGCACCGGGGTGACCACGCCTACAAGGCCGTTCACGGCCACGGTGCGTTGCAGCAGGGCGAACACCTCTGCCTGCGGTTCCAGCGCGGTCACCTGCCCGCTTGCCCCCACCATGCGGGCAAAGGCCACGGCGTGGGTGCCCACGTTGGACCCCACGTCCAGCACGCGGCCCCCGGCGGGCGAGTAGGGGGCCAACTCGTCCAGTTCCGCCTGCGCCCATTCGCCGTAGATGGCCAGCGCCATGCCCACCGGGCCGTCGAAGTCGAAATGATGGATGACGCCCTGTCGGCACGGGGTGGCCATGACGTGGTCTTCGAGGTGCGGGGGCAGGTCGCCGGTCGGGATGTTGCCGGACGAGATGCTGGCGGAAGGGGCGGAACCGGCGGAACCGGCGGCCACGTTGGCTCCAACCGTCGTCATGCTCCGGCCTTTGGGACGCGCGTCTGCGTCCGTCGCATGGTCCCCGTTGCCATCGTCCCCGCTCTCCCCACCGTCCTTTGCGTCGTCGAACAGGAACAGTTCCAGCGGCCCCACGGTGAACAGGTCGCCCTCCCGTTCCGAAGGGTCGAAGCGGACGGAGCGCAGCGTTGTCTCGCCGCGCATGGCCGTTTCCACGTCGGCGCGGGTGAAGCCGTTCATGTGCGGCACGGAATGCAGGGTGCGGTCGGCGTACACGGCCCCGCTTTCCTCCAGACGGAAGTATGCCTTGGCGAAGTTGTGCTCGCGGAATTCGCTCAGGTTGGCCGAGCGCACGTTGACCATGGCGATGCGGTCCACAGCCACGTCCGGCAGGCGGTAGGTGATGCCGGGGTCGCCGGTGGTGGCGCGGAACACCGGCTGGAAGGCGTCCGGGTGTTCACGGTCCGGGCCGCCGTCGAGCCCGGCGGGCAGCGCGTCGTTCGGGGATTTGTCCGGATCGCCGCCTGCCACGGGCACGGCGTTTGCGATGCGCTCCGGCCACACCAACAGGTGGCGCAGGGGCCGGGTCTTGCGCAGTTCCGCCGCGAAGGAGATGCCCGATTCGTCGCGCAGGTTGATGTTGCACAGTTTGGGGTCGTCCGACGCGGCGCAGGGGGTGCGTTGCGCGGCAAAGCCGCATTCCGCCGCCGCCCGGCGCAGGCTGGTGAAGTCGTGCAGCCAGCGGTGGCCGCCCATGCGCAGGCCGGTGTTCACCGCGTCCATGCCGTTGCGGCAGCGCATCACGTCGGCGAAGTAGTCGCCGCTGCCCACAAGGACGGCGGGGTCGAAGCGTTGGCCGTAGGTCCACAACTGGCCGATGTCCGGGGTGAGCAGCCGGGCCACGCCGCCGGGACGCAGCAGCACGTTCATGGAGCACAGGATGTACAACTGCTCGGTAAGATAGAAATGCTCGATGACGTCTTCCGCGTAGAAGGCGGCCACCTGCCCCGCAAGGCGGCGCGGCCACACGTCCAGCAGGCGGCATTCGCGCACCCGCTCGTCGTGGGGCAGAAAGTCCAGGTTCACGAAGCCGTCCAGCACCGCGCCGCCACAGCCCAGATGCACGTAAGCCCCCGCGGCGTCAGCGCCCTGCCAGTCGTCGTGCGACCAGGCGAACCACGCGGCCAGCCGGGGGTTGCAGCGGGCTAGACCCGCCATGTCGGGTGTGGCGGAGGTGTGGGGTGTGTCGGCCATGGGGGTGTCTGTCGTGCTGGTCATGCGGGGTGGTGTCCTGCGGTTGTGAGCATGGTGGGCGGCGTGGGGTGGTGATGCCGGTTCGGCAGGTCCCGGGGCCGCGTTCAGGCGCGGGGCTTCACGCCCATGCGGCCCGTGTAGTCGGTGCGGGTCAGCAGCGGCGGGGTGCCCCCGGCGCGGGCAAGGTCCGCGAAATAGGCGTCCACGGCGCGGCCCACACCGGGAAAGTGGCCGTAGTCGTCGATGCACAGCACCCCGCCCGGCGACAGGCGCGGGTAGAGGTGGGTCAGTTCGTGCAGCACCGAGGCCGCATCGTCGGTATCCAGATGCAACAGGGCGATGGCGTCCGGCAGGGGGCCGCCGGGAATGGTGGCCTGCACCGGGCCGCGCAGTACGTGCAGGCGCTGCGCCGGGTAGCCGGTGCGGGTGAAGTTGGCCATGGCCACGGGCAGCACGTCATCCTTGGGAAAGGCTTGCAGAGTCTCGCCGGTGATGGAGGCTTCCTCCACCCCGTCGGAAAAACCCCGGAAGGTGTCGCACCAGAAAAGGTCGCGTTCCGCCTGCCCCGGCTGGCTCAATCGGGCCAGCACGGCGGCGCAGAAGCAGGCCGAGCCGCCCCGGTACACCCCGCATTCCAGCAGCGCGCCGGGCACACCGGGCGCGTCGGGGCTCGTGATGTGGCGCAGGGCCAGGTACAGGGCGTGGAACCGTTCCACCGACAGCAGCGAGGCATCGCGCCACGCGAAGTAGGCGTCCCAGAACAGGGTGTCGGTGATGTCGGGGTAGCGGGGGCGCGGGTCGCCCCGTTCTGCGTTGATGGAGGCGGCGTTCACGGGGTGTTTCCTGTGGCGGCTTGGGCGGTGATGTCGGGGTGTCCGTCATGGGCGGCAAGGGCCATGCCCCGTGCGGCGTCCAGACGCGAGGCCACCAGGGTGGCCTGGGCGCGCCCTATGGAAATGGGGTGATAGGACAGGCTGGCGGATTCGCCGGGGGCGGAATCGTGCAGGTCGGGGACGCCATCGGCGGCGACTTCCGTTGTGCTTCTTGTGGTGCGGCCCCCAACGTGCAGCAGGGTCAGCGCGCCGTCGCGGCACAGCACGCCGGGCAGGTCCTGCCGCCGGGAGGGCACGCCCGGTGCGGAGAGCACGGAGCCCGCTGCGTCCACCCGCTTGAGGTGCGCAGGGT
>NZ_VSMK01000375.1 GCF_011682075.1 Nitratidesulfovibrio liaohensis | reverse complement strand
CCAGGGCGCGGTCCACGTCGGGGGCGTCGATGGGGCCTTCGGCGGCAATGGCGGCGCGCTCGATGACGTTGGCCAACTGGCGCACGTTGCCCGGCCAGTCGTAGGAACACAGGGCGGCCACGGCCGCCGGGGTCAGCCCGTGCACCGGCAGGCCCAGGGTGCCTTGCAACCGCCGCACCACGTGTTGGGCCAGCAGGGGGATGTCCTCTTTGCGGCTGCGCAGCGGGGGCAGGTGCACCACGGCCACGCCCAGGCGGTAGTAAAGGTCTTCGCGAAAGGCCTTTTCGCGCACCCGGTCGGCCAGGTTCTGGTTGGTGGCGGCGATGAGCCGCACGTCCAGCGAAATGGGCTTGCGACCGCCCAGGCGCTCCACCTGTTTCTGCTCCACCACCCGCAGCAGCTTGGGCTGGATGGCCAACGGCATGTCACCGATTTCGTCCAGCATCAGCGTGCCGCCCTGGGCCAGTTCGAACTTGCCGGGCTGCGAGGTGGCCGCGCCGGTGAAGGCGCCCTTTTCGTGACCGAAAAGTTCGTTTTCGAAAAGATGTTCGGGAATGGCCGCGCAGTTCACCTTCACGAAGGGGGCGGCAGCGCGGGGCGACAGCGCCCGGATGGTGTCCGAGGCCAGTTCCTTGCCGGTGCCCGATTCGCCCATGATCAGCACGGTGGTGTCCAGCGGGGCCACCTTTTCGATGAGCGCCTTCACCTCCATGATGGCCCGGCTTTCGCCGATGATGCGGCTGGCCGGGCCGTCGCGGCGCAGCGAATCGCGCAGGGCGGCGATTTCCGCCTGCAAGCCGCGCTTTTCCATGGCCCGGCGGATGACGATGTCCATTTCCTTCAGGCTGAAGGGCTTGGAGAACACGTCGTAGGCGCCCAGCTTCACCGCTTCCAGCGCCAGTTCGCGCGTGGAGTAGGCGGTCATGACGATGATGTCGGTGCCGGGCGCGGCGGAACGCAGGTGGGGAATGGCCTCCACCCCGGACATGCCGGGCAGCATGACGTCGGACAGCACCAGGTCGAAGCCGCCGCCCCGCAGCAGTGCGATGCCGTCCTCGGCACGCCCGGCGGTGGTGACGCGGTAGCCGCGTTCCTCCAGCGCCTCGCGCAGCATGGACTGGAAGGCGGTGTCGTCTTCGATCAGCAGGATGTGGCCGCTCATGCGTTGCCGTGTGTCCGGATGCCGGTGGATGGGGCGGGCATGCGCCGTGGCGGGGCCATGGCGCGGTGTCCGGGGTTTGCCCGGAAACTGCCGTTGGGGGCGCGGCGGTACGGCGGCGAGGCCGGACGTCGCGCAGACCGCGCAAGGGTACAACGGACCGGTGGGGAGGGCAAATGGTTAGATTTGCACACCTGTCCACCTATTCGGACTTTGACGCGGGGATATGTCCTTGCGCATGGGGGGGTTGCGCGCGGAGGGGCGTTCAGGCGGGGCGCCGGGGCTGGGGACAAACGCCGGGCGGGGCGGACATGCCTCTGCCAACCCTGTGCGGACGGCGCGCCGACGTTCCCCGGACGCTCCCCGAATGTAGCAGGGGGCATCACCCGAACGTCGCGCCGAGTGCGACTGGGTTGATTGGGTTGATTGGGGCGACTCTGCGGTGACCGGGGCTAATTTCCTGTCGGTTGCACGCGCGGGGGCAGGGGTGCTTTCACCAGCCGTGCGTTGAACTTCTTGCGTTGCTCGGGCGAAAGCTGGCGCAACAGGGGCGGCAGGTCCTTCATGGCCCTCGGCTCACCCAGCACGTCGGCACAGGCCAGCCAGTAAGCGGCCTGGGGCCAGTCCTTGTTGGTGCCCCGGCCTTCGCGCAGCATCAGGCCCAGATTGTAGGCGGCAAGGCCGTTGCCCTTTTCGGCGGCTTTGCGAAACAAGCGTACCGCTTCGCCACGGCCGGTGGTGCCGGCCCTGCCGCTGTCGATGAGCAGGGCCAACTGGTTCATGGCGTTGATGTATCCTTTGGAGATGGCTTGTCGGTACAGGGTTTCGGCGCGGCGCAGATCCTGCGGCACACCGCGCCCTTCCTCGTAGAGCAGGCCCAGTTGCAGTTGGGCGCGCGGGTTGCCCGACTTTGCCTGCGCGGTGAGCCTTGCCAGCGGTTCGTCAGGCTGGACAGGTTGGGCAGGCGCCGGGGCGGCTTGTTCCGTCACGGCGTCGGACGTCGAGCGTTGCGGGCTGGCGGTGGTCCCGGCCATGCAGGAAAGGGAGGGCGTCAGCAGCAGGGCAGTCGCGAGTCCGAAGGACGAGAGGGCACGGCGGAACGGTGGGGAAGGAGGGGGATTGCCGAGCGTGGCGAGCGGGCGAAAAGGGGGCATGCGGGCCTCCGGAAGTGTTTCATGGGGCATGGCATATCGGTCCACCGCAGGGCAAGGGGTTGCCGCACCTCGGGACGGTGGGGTAGGTGTGTGGTCCGGCCCTATTCGGCCCGTCCGTCCCGTTTCGGCAGCCGTCCGCCAGCAGGCGTGACGGCGCAACCGCTTTTCGCAGGAGTTTGGCATGCAGCTTGGCCGTATGGCGCGTAGCGCCCTTCGTCCCATGATCGTCGGCACCGACATCGAGGCCTTTCGTCAGCACTGCGGCGGCAGCCTTGGCGGATTGTTCCACTGCATGCGCTACCCGGGGCCGCGCCTGTTGTGGGATGGCGACACGCAGGAATTCGTGGACGAGGCGGGAGCCGCCGTGGCGGGGCTGGATGCACTGGCCGGGGAACTTGCCGTGCTGCGCGATGCCGTGGGCGCGGCGCTGACGGGCAGCGCATCCGCCGCCGTGCCCGTCTCCATGGACGGCACCCTGCTGCGCGGTCAGGACGGCTCGGCCCATTATCGCATCTACGACCTGATCCATCCTGATCTGCCGGTGTGGCGGCAGGTGAACCTGCTGGCCGACCTGTTCTGCCAACTGGAACAGCGGGTGCCCCATGTGCGCCCGGTGCCGCACGAGCATACCCCGGCCATGAAGACGGACACCCGCGTGACCCGTTGGCTGGCCACCTGGAAACGCCCCGGCTGCGGCGGCGTGCTGCTGAAGCGCCCCGAACTGGTTTACACCCCCGGGCAGGAGACGCCAGACGCATGTTGCGTCGTCATGCGTTAATTGCGTGTTGCGTCGTCGCGCGTTAATTGCGTGTTGCGTCGTCGCGCGCTAATTGCGCGTAGCGTCGTCGCGCGCTAATTGCGCGTAGCGTCGTCATGGGCGAATGATGTGCAGCTCCGTCATGTGCCAGACGTCCCGACGTCGTCATATGCCAGACGTTCCGACGTCGTGATGTGCCGATGGCCTGCCCCGGCCTCCCTGGGGGCTCACATTTCCTGATGCTTGCTGTCGGCCCTCCTGCCGCATTCCCGATCCCTGCCGGACCCACGCCCACCGTGCCCCGGCTCCGCACCTGCCAGGCCCCCGGCCTCTCTCCTGGCCGTCCTGTTCATTGGCATGACGTACAGTTATCTTGTCAGAGGGATTGCTTTTCTTCGGCTTTTTCCGCAAAATGTCGTTTAGCGGCCCGCATCAGGCGCGGCCCGGTCATTTGTGTTGACAATAACGTCGACAAACATGTCCACCACAGGGACGGTACCACGACGGGCCTGCCGCCCGCCGTGTCGCACCATGCGAAGAGGCGAGGAAAAGGTATCGGGGAAACAGTCTAGCGAGGGATCCGCGGGTTCCCGGGAGGTTTCGACATGAAACACGTTGTAAAGGCGCTGACGCTCGCACTTGCCGCTTCGCTGCTCATGGCCGCCACGGCCTTTGCGGCACCGGTAAAGATCGGCCTGATGTGCCCCCTGACCGGCAAGTGGGCCAGCGAAGGGCAGGACATGCGCAACATCGTCACCCTGCTCGCCGATGAACTGAACAAGGCTGGCGGCATCAACGGCAACAAGGTCGAACTGGTCGTCGAAGACGACGGCGGCGACCCGCGCACCGCGGCCCTGGCCGCACAGAAGCTGACCACCTCGGGCGTCATCGCCGCCATCGGCACCTATGGCTCGGCGGTTACCGAAGCCTCCCAGAGCATCTACGACGAAGCGGGCGTGGTGCAGATCGCCACCGGCTCCACCGCCGTGCGCCTGACCGAAAAGGGCCTGAAGCGCTTCCTGCGCACCGCCCCCCGTGACGACGAACAGGGCATGGTTGCCGCCAAGCTGATCAAGGCCAAGGGCTACAAGGCCGTGGCGCTGCTGCACGACAACTCGTCCTACGCCAAGGGCCTGGCCGACGAAACCAAGGCGCTGCTGGACAAGGCCGGTACCAAGATCGTGTTCTACGACGCCCTTACCCCGGGCGAGCGCGACTACACCGCCATCCTCACCAAGCTGAAGGCCGCGAACCCCGACATCATCTTCTGCACCGGCTACTACCCCGAAGTGGGCATGCTGCTGCGCCAGAAGATGGAAATGAAGTGGAACGTGCCCATGATGGGCGGCGATGCCGCCAACCATGCCGACCTGGTGAAGATTTCCGGCAAGGAAGCGGCCAAGGGCTACTTCTTCCTCAGCCCCCCCGGACCGCAGGACCTGGACGCTCCGGCCGCCAAGTCCATGCTGACCGCCTACAAGGCCAAGTACAACAGTGTGCCCGGTTCCGTGTGGTCCGTGCTGGCCGGTGACGCGTTCAACGTCATCGTCGAGGCCGTGAAGTCCACCGGCAAGGCCGATTCCGGCGCCATCGCCGAATACCTGAAGACCAAGCTGAAGAACTACCCCGGCTTCACCGGCCAGATATCGTTCAACGAGAAGGGCGACCGCGTGGGTGACCTGTACCGGGTGTACGAAGTGAACGCCAACGGCGATTTCATTCTCCAGCCCTAGCAGCCTTACACAGCCGGACACGGCTTGCACGACGGGGCGGGCGCTGCCGCCCGCCCCGTTTCCACCGCCCGCCGGGGCCGCCGGAAACATTCGCGCCTTCCGGAAGCGTCCGTGCCTTCCGGCAGGATGTGGACAGGACGCACCCGGCAACGGGATCGGGCGGGGATCGACGTAACAGATGGCCACGGGGCCGTAGCGGGGCGCATGACGTCCCATCCGCAGGCGGACCCTCACCGGGGTCCGCGTTTCGCGCCGCCATGTCCGGGCCATCCGCCCGGGGCGACGGCGCGGGGGAAGCAGCACAGGAACGTCCATGGAAGAATTCTTTCAGCAGTTGACCAACGGTCTTGCGGTGGGGGGCATCTACGCGCTCATCGCGCTGGGCTACACCATGGTTTACGGTGTGCTCAAACTCATAAATTTCGCGCATGGCGACCTGTTCACCATCGGGGCCTACCTCGGCTTCACGCTGTTCACCGCCTTCGGCCTCGCGGGCTGGGTGTCCGGGCCGGGCGGCGTGCTGTTGGTGCTGGTCATGGTCATGGGGCTGGTGGCGCTGATCGGCTTTCTGCTCGAACGTGTGGCCTACCGCCCCCTGCGCTCTTCCAGCCGCCTGTCCGCCGTGGTTTCGGCGCTGGGCGCCTCCATCTTCTTCCAGAACGCGGTCATGCTCATCTACGGGGCCAAGTTCCAGGTCTACCCCAACGACATCCGGCCCAGCTACGTGCTGTCCATCATGGGCATCGACGTGCCGCTGGTGCGCATCATGATGATTGCCGCTTCGCTGGGGCTGATGCTGGCGCTGTACTGGTTCACCCAGCGCACCCGCATCGGTGCCGCCATCCGGGCCACGGCCATCGACCAGGGCGCGGCCAAGCTCATGGGCATCGACGTCAACCGGGTGATCTCGCTGGTGTTCATGATCGGCCCGGCCCTTGGCGGCGTGGCCGGGGTGATGGTGGGCCTGTACTACGGCCAGGTGGACTTCACCATGGGCTGGGTCTACGGGCTGAAGGCCTTCACCGCCGCCATCCTGGGCGGCATCGGCAACATACCCGGTGCCATGGTTGGCGGCCTGCTGCTGGGCGTCATCGAGGCGCTGGGCGCGGCGTACATTTCCATCGCCTGGAAGGACGCCATCGCGTTCCTGGTGCTCATCCTCATCCTGATCATCCGGCCCACGGGCCTGCTCGGCGAAAGGGTGGCCGACAAGATATGACGGTGTCGCGCACCACGAGCTACGCGGGCATCGCAGTGGTGGTGGCGGTGCTGCCCCTGCTGCTGGACCCCTACTGGACCGACGTGTTCGTCAGCATCGGCCTGTATTCCGTGCTGGCGCTTTCGCTGAACATCATCCTGGGCCAGGCCGGGCTGTTCCACATGGGCCACGCGGCGTTCTACGCCGTAGGCGCCTACGTGACGGCCATCGCCAACACCATGTGGGGCGTGCCGGTGCTGTGGGCCATGCCCTTTGCCGGGCTGGCCGCCGCGCTGTTCGCCATGGTGGTGGCGCGGCCCATCATCCACCTGCGCGGCGACTACCTGCTCATCGTGACCATCGGCATCGTCGAGATCGTGCGCATCGCGCTGATCAACAACGTGTTCGGGCTTACCGGCGGGGCCAACGGCATCTTCGGCATTTCGCGCCCGATGCTGTTCGGGTTCAAGATCGCCAAACCCGTCCACTTCTACTACCTGGTCTGGGCGTACGTGGCCTGTTCCATCCTGCTGTTCCGCAGGCTGGAGAATTCGCGCTTCGGCCGCGCCCTCAACTACATCAAGGAAGACGACACCGCCGCCGAGGGCAGCGGGGTTAACACCGCCTCGTACAAGCTGTGGGCCTTCGTGCTGGGCGCCTTCTGGGCGGGCATGACCGGCACCATCTATGCGGCCAAGATGACCATCATCTCTCCGGAATCGTTTTCGTTCTGGGAATCCGTGGTGCTCTTCGCCATCGTCATCCTGGGCGGCGGCTCCAACCGGGGCGTGCTGCTGGGGGCGTTTCTGCTCATCGGGCTGCCGGAATTCTTCCGCGAATTCGCCAGCGCCCGCATGCTGGCCTTTGGCCTGGCCATGGTGGTGATGATGATCTTCCGCCCGCAGGGCATGCTGCCGCCCATGCCGCGCTTCTACAAGCTGCCGGAGCGCATTCGCTGCATCACCGGCAAGGGCGGCGACGCCGCTGCCCAGGCAGGGGGTGGGGCATGAGCCTGCTTGCGCTGCGCAACCTGACCAAGACCTTCGGTGGCCTGGTGGCCGTGAACAACGTGACGTTCGACGTGGCCGAAGGGGCCATCGTCGGGCTCATCGGCCCCAACGGGGCGGGCAAGACCACGGTGTTCAACCTGATCACCGGCAACTACAAGCCCGATTCCGGCGACATCTTCTTCGATGGCCGCACCATCAAGGGGCTGCCCACCCACCGCATCGTGCAGCAGGGCATTGCCCGGACGTTCCAGACCATCCGGCTGTTCCAGAACATGTCGGTCATCGAGAACGCGTTGGCGGGCTGCCACTGCCGCATGCAGTCGGGCATGCTGTCGGCCATGCTGCGCACCCCTGCCCAGCGCGCGGAAGAGCAACGCGCCCTTCTGCGCGCCACGCGCGAACTGGAATTCGTGGGGCTGGCCGACGAGCACGCCAACCTGGCCAAGAACCTGTCCTACGGCAACCAGCGCCTGCTGGAGATAGCCCGCGCCCTGGCCACCGACCCGCGCTTCATCATTCTGGATGAACCCGCCGGGGGCATGAACGACCAGGAGACCGCCGCGCTCATCGACACCATTCGCGCCATCCGCGACCGGGGCATCACCGTGCTGCTCATCGAGCACGACATGAGCCTGGTCATGAAGGTGTGCGAAAAGCTGGTGGTGCTGGAGTACGGGGCGCTGCTGGCCGAGGGCGTGCCGGCGGCCATCAAGGATGATCCGAGGGTGATCGAGGCCTACCTTGGCGCCGATACCGACGATTAGAATCCGCTCCCGAAAGGTCCTTTTGCCCTCTGGCTGCGTCAGGCTCGTCCCGTGCGAAGGTCGAATATGAAAGAATGTACTCCCTTCGCCCGGAACTCGCCTTCCTTGCCAGAGAACAAAAATCCTCTTTCGGGAACGGATTCGCGGGCGGTCGGGCGACACGGTCACCAGCCCGGACATGGCGGTTGCAGCCATACCGGGCGGATGAACGACAACAGTATTGCCGGAACATGCCACCCCTGCGAGCCTCGGCTTTAACGGGTACCTGGAGAGACGATGTTTCTGGAATTGCGCGACCTGCATGTGAAGTACGGCAACGTCGAGGCCCTGCACGGCATCAACGTGCACGTGGACGAAGGCGAAATCGTGACCATTCTCGGCGCCAACGGCGCGGGCAAGACCACCACGCTGATGTCCATCAGCGGGCTGGTGCAGCCCAGCCAGGGCGGCGTCTACTTCAAGGGCAAGGCCCTGCACGAGATGCCCAGCCACGCAGTGGTGCGCGAGGGCATCACCCAGTCGCCCGAGGGGCGGCGGGTGTTCGGCACCCTGACCGTGCTGGAAAACCTGAACCTGGGCGCCTTCACCAGCAACGACAAGGCCCGCATCCGCAAGACGCGGGACTGGATATTCGAGCTGTTCCCCCGTCTGCTGGAACGCAAAGACCAGCTTGCGGGCACCCTGTCCGGCGGCGAGCAGCAGATGCTGGCCATCGGTCGCGCCCTCATGGGCGACCCCAAGGTGCTGCTGCTGGATGAGCCGTCGCTGGGGCTGGCCCCCATCCTGGTGAAGTCCATCTTCGAGACCGTGCGCGCCATCAACAAGACCGGCATGACCGTGGTGCTGGTGGAGCAGAACGCCCGCGCCGCGCTGAAGCTGGCCACGCGCGGCTACGTGCTGGAAGTGGGCCGGGTGGTCATGGAGGATTCGGCGGCGAACCTGCTGGCCAATACGGATGTGCAGGATGCGTATCTTGGCGGCTCCGGCCATTAGGTGATGCCGCCACAAGGGTCTTTTTGCCCTCTGCCGTCCGACCCGAAGGGCGCGAAGCGTGCCCGTTGGGCGAGCTTGCGAGCCTTACGGGCATCGTGCGCAGAGCGGTCAGACCGCCTTTGCGTTCCGGTCGAGTACGATAAGAGTACACTCCCTTCACGAAAAGGCGGTCTTCCTCGGCAGAGAACAAAATTCCTCCTTGTGCCGACATCACCTATGGGCTGCCGTAGCGAGTAGTGCGGTGCGGTGTCAGGTTGAAAACAAAAAGGCGCTCCGGAAACGGCGCGCCTTTCACTTTTGGGGTGGCCGGGCGGGGAGGGTTCACCCCGCCAGATGGGCGGCGATGGTGTCCATGAGGTCCTGGCGGGTGATGGGCTTGGTGAGCAGGCCGTTGCAGCCCGCGTCGGCGCAGCGGCGCAGATCCTCGTGTCTGTCGTGGGCGGTCAGGGCCACGATGGGCACCGGGCGGCGGCCCAGCAGGCGTTCTTCCTCGCGCATGGCGCGCACGGTGTCCGTGCCGTCCATGTCGGGCATCACCACGTCCATCAGCACGAGGTCCACGAGGTGTTCGCGGAAGATGCGCAGTGCCGCGTGGCCGGAATCGGCCTCCATGCAGCGCAGCGGCGTGTCGCGCAGCAGAAGCAGCAGCAGGGCGCGGTTGGGGGCGGCGTCATCGACGATGAGCACCGTGGCGGGAGGCAGCGGGTGGTCGGTGGCGGTGGTCATCCAGGACTCCGGAGCGCGGGCCGGTGGTCGGCGCGCTGATGAGGGGTGCCGGACGGCGTGCGGCGGATTGGCGATGCAGTGACGGAGGTTGTTCCTCCATGTGTTCTGCTTAGCCCAAGACTGCCCGTAGCCGCAAGGTGGGGTGAGGTGGCGCACCATGTACCTCCCGGGTACGCGTGCATGCATCTTCGGGCGCCATGCGTTCCAGTGTGTTCCTGCGTCCGGTGCGCGGCCCCTGCGCCCTGCATGAAACCCGTATGCGGTCCGCTAGCCGCCGACCTGCAAGGGCGTTGGCCGCAGTTCCATCCGCCCGTGATTGCCGTGCGATTTCCGTGCGCGCCCCTTGCACAGCGGAGGCCGGCGTGGCACATCCGTGCGGTCGGCGCGGCCTTTCCCTTCATCATCAGCATGCCCACGCGGCGCAGGAGCAGCACATGGTCACCATCGGCACCCCCAACACCCCCTCCGCAACCCGCATCCTGCTGCTCGGCTCCGGCGAACTGGGGCGCGAGGTGGCCATTGAGGCCATGCGCCTTGGCGTGGAGGTGATTGCCGTGGACCGCTACCCCAACGCGCCCGCCATGCAGGTGGCCCACCGCAACCACGTGGTGTCCATGCTGGACGGCGCGGCCCTGCGCAGGATCATCGAGGCGGAACGCCCCCACTGCATTGTGCCGGAAATCGAGGCCATCGCCACCGAGACCCTGCTGGAACTGGAGAAGGAGGGCTTTCGCGTGGTGCCCACGGCCCGCGCCGCCCGCCTGACCATGGACCGCGAGGGCATTCGCCGTCTGGCGGCGGAAGAACTGGGCCTGCCCACCTCGCCCTACCGCTTTGCCGCAACGGAAGCTGAGTACCGCGCGGCCGTGGCCGCCGTGGGCCTGCCCTGCGTGGTCAAGCCGGTGATGAGCTCGTCCGGCAAGGGGCAGAGCACCGTGCGCACCGAGGCCGACGTCATGAAGGCCTGGGAATACGCCCAGACCGGCGGGCGCGCGGGCGGCGGCAAGGTCATCGTGGAAGGCTTCGTGGACTTCGACTACGAGATCACCCAGCTTACCGTGCGCCACGCGGGCGGCACCACCTTCTGCGACCCCATCGGGCACCTGCAGAAGGAGGGTGACTACCGCGAATCATGGCAGCCCCAGCCCATGAGCCAGGCCGCACTGACCGAGTCGCGGCGCATGGCAGAGGCCGTCACCGGCGCCCTTGGTGGTTGGGGCATCTTCGGGGTGGAATTGTTCATCAAGGGTGACGCGGTGTACTTCAGCGAGGTGTCGCCCCGTCCGCACGACACCGGGCTGGTGACGCTGATCTCGCAGAACCTCAGCGAATTCGCCCTGCATGCGCGGGCCATCCTGGGGCTGCCGGTGCCCGCGCTGCGCCAGAACGGCCCCGCCGCCTCGTGCGTGGTGCTGGCCGAAGGCGACAGCACATCGCCCAGCTACCATGGCATCGATGCTGCCCTGGCCGAGCCGGACACCGGGCTGTGCCTGTTTGGTAAGCCGGAGGTGCATGGCAAGCGCCGCATGGGCGTGGCCCTGGCCCTTGGCGCGAGCATCGAGGAAGCCCGCGCAAAGGCCCGCCGCGCTGCCGCCGCCGTGCAGGTGGAACTGTAGCCACGGGCGAGCGCCGCATCCTGACGCGCTGCATGCGCCCGCTCCGGCGAACCGGGGCGGGCGTTTCGCGTTGTGCGGGGCGGCAAGTGGCTGCCGGGCGGGGGAGAGGGGGGCAAGACGGGCGGGACGGGCTGGACAGGCAGACCGGCTGGCAGGCAGACCGGATGAACTGGCGGGGGGGGACTGACAACGCTGGCGAAACAGGCAAGGGCAGGGGCGGCTCGGGAACCGGGAGCAACCAGGCTGCCGCGTGCCGCACGGGCATTCGGTGCGCCGCCCCCCTTTTCAAACGTGCAACGCGCCGCTATGGTGCGCGCCATGCCGAACCAGACCGAAATTTCCACCGCCATGGCCCCTGCCGCAACTCCGGCCCCCATCCCCGCCGAAACCCCCGGCACCTTCCGCATCCACGCCACCGACGGCGCGGCTCGCACCGGCGTGCTGCACACCGCGCACGGCCCGGTGCGCACGCCCATCTTCATGCCCGTGGGCACCGTGGGCAGCGTGAAGGCCGTGGCCCCGGACGACCTGGACGCCATCGGGGCCGAGATCATCCTCGGCAACACCTACCACCTGTACCTGCGCCCCGGCGACGAACTGGTGGCACGGCGCGGGGGCCTGCACGGCTTCAATGCCTGGAAGAAGCCCATCCTGACCGACAGCGGCGGCTTTCAGGTGTTCAGCCTGTCGGCCCTGCGCAAGATCACCGAGCAGGGGGTGGAGTTCCGCTCGCACCTCGACGGGTCCAAGCACCTGTTCACGCCGGAGAAGGTGGTGTCCATCCAGCGCAACCTGAACTCGGACATCATGATGGTGCTGGACGAGTGCGTGCCCTACGGCGCGGACAAGCCGTACACGGAAAAATCCCTGGGCCTCACCACCCGCTGGGCGCAACGCTGCCGCGACGCCTACCCCAGGGGCACGGCGGGCAACCTGCTGTTCGGCATCACCCAGGGCGGGTTCTTCAAGGATCTGCGTGAACGCTCCATCGGCGAACTGACGCAGATCGACTTCGACGGCTTTGCGCTGGGCGGGCTTTCGGTGGGCGAATCCAAGCCGGAAATGATGGACATCCTGTACCACAGCGCGCCCCTGCTGCCTGCGGACAAGCCGCGCTACCTGATGGGCGTGGGCACCCCGCTGGACATCATCAACGGCATCGCCGCCGGGGTGGACATGTTCGACTGCGTGCTGCCCACCCGCAACGCGCGCAACGGCACGCTGTACACCTCGCTCGGCAAGATCAACATCAAGCGCAAGGAATTCGCCGAGGACGACGGCCCGCTGGACCCGGCGTGCAACTGCTACGCCTGCCGCACCTTTTCGCGCGCGTACCTGCGCCACCTGTACGTGGCCAAGGAGTTGCTGGCCTTCCGCCTGAACTCGGTACACAACCTGACGTACTTTCTGGACGTGGTGCGCGGCGCACGCGCGGCCATCGCCGAGGGGCGCTTTGCCGCGTACAAGGCGGGGTTCGAGGCGATCTATCCGGAAGAGGTGGTGGCGTAGGGGGCCTTCCGGCAGGGGTTATAGTTTGCGTATTGTGGAGGCGAGTTTTTTTAGTTCGTTTGCATATGAATTGTAAAATTCTGCAATGGTTGATTTTTTTGATATAAAATCATCGCGGCATAGGGGTCTGTACCCAATAAGCTGACCATCAATCCCAAATTGTTTGTTTGTTAATGAGATGATTAGGTCGGCTTGTTCAAGGCTATGTGGAGTTAAATGCTCAACCTGTCCTATGAAAGGGATAAATCCTTTTTTTTCGTGTAGATATCTGCCTATTTTTATTATGTCTTCGGAATGCATTCCGTAAGCTTTCGCAAGAATATCTTGTAGATCTTGGCTCGGCCGCCGTTTCGCATTAAAAACTTGTGCAAGGTGGCTTGCAGAACAGCCTATTTCTTTTGCCAGATCTTTTTGTTGTTTTTTTTGCCATCCATTGTCGCGTAAAGCTTTAATGCCGTACGAAAAGCACGTTGCAGAGTCGTGATGATCAGGCATTACAATTTCCTTGGTTAGCGTCTGTGATTACGCACGGTCATCCTCCGCACAGGTGGGCGTGGCCTGCTGGGCGCATACCCGGTTGCGGCCTCCTTCCTTGGCGCGCATCAGCATGTGGTCGGCACGGCGGATCAGGTCGTCCAGCGAATCGTTGGCCCCCCGGTATTCCGCCGCCCCCACGCTGACGGTGCAGCCCACCCACGCATCACGCACGGCCACCGGGGCGTCCTCCACGGCGGTGCGGATGCGTTCCGCCGTGCGCAGGGCGCGTTCCTGCGCCGTTTCCGGCAGCAGCACGCCGAATTCCTCGCCCCCCAGGCGACCGATGAGGTCGTTTTCGCGCAGGGACAGGCTCATCACGTCGGTGATGTGGCGCAGCACCATGTCGCCCGCCTCGTGCCCCCAGGTGTCGTTGACGGCCTTGAAATGGTCGGCGTCCAGCAACAGCACCGAAAGCGGGCGACCATAGCGCTGGGCGCGCGCCGCCTCGTCCTCCAGCCGGGCCATGAAGTGGCGGCGGTTGGCCACGCCGGTCAGTTCGTCGGTGGTGGCCAGTTGTTCAAGGCGCAGGGTGTCTTCCACCTGGTCGGTCACGTCCAGGAAGAAGCTTTCCACCTCTGGTGCGTCAGGCGTGCCGGTGCGCCGGGCGTACAGCGATACCCAGATGGCCTCGCCGCCGCGCCGGTACCAGCGCAGCCGCAGCCCGGTCACCACTTCTCCGGCGGTCAGGTCATCCAGCATGGCCTGGCGGTCCATGGGTTCGGCGTACAGGGGGATGACGGAATCATCCAGCACGGCGCGGGCATGGGCCACGTCGCGGAAGCCCAGCAGGGCCGCGCCGTGCTGGTTCAGCACGTTGATGGAGCCGTCCCAGGTGGTGCGAAAGATGCCGATGGGCGCGTTTTCCACCAGTTCGCGGTGCTGGCGTTCGGCATCGCGCAGGGCGGCTTCCGCGTCGCGGCGGGCCGTGACCAGTTCGTTCAGGTGGCGGTTCAGCGCGCCGAATTCGTCGCGGCCGGTAAACAGGTTGCGCACGGTGAAGTCGCCGCGCGCAACGCTGCGCATGTATTCGGCAAGCCGGCCCACCCGGCCGGATGTGCCCGCGGTTGCCACCGCGAACAGCACGGCGAACAGGATGAGCATGCCGCCAATGGCCAGGATGGTGCCGTAGCGGATGGGGGCCACGGCGCGCAGCAGTTCTTCCTGCGGCACCAACAGCACCAGCCGCCAACCGGGGCCGGGCACCGCACGCACGGCGGCCAGCACCCGTTCGCCGTCCATGTCCAGGTAGGTGGCGCCGTTGCCCGCATTGTCGCCGATGGTGCCGCCGATGGTGCGGCCACTTTGGGCGGGCGCGTGGGCGGTGTAGGTGCCGCGCGCCAGATTGCGCAGGGGGGTGGTGTCCACGTGGTCGGCCAGTGCGGCCCCAAGGCCGGTGGAGGTGACGGGATGCCCCTCGGCGGTAAGCACCAGCAGCCCGCTGCCCGAGGGCAGGGCCACGCCGGAAAGGATGGTGCGCAGCCCGTCGGTGGTGATGTCCAGGCCCAGCACCCCCAACGGCTTGCCGCCCGCCGGATCGTCCACGGTGGCCACGGTGCTGACTACGGTCTTGCCGGTGATGAATTCGGTGTACGGATCGGACCAGCCCACCACGCCGGGGTGCTCCATGGCCCTGCGGAACCACGGGCGCGTTCTGGCGTCGAAGTCGGGTGGCAGTTCGCGTTGGGGCTGGATGGCATGGACCCGCCCGGACAGGTCCGCGAAATAGACGAAATAGGCTTCGGCGCGCAGGCGCAGGAAGCTGGACCAACTGGCCATCAGCCCCGGGTGATCGTAGGGGCTCCCGGAAAGGCAGGTCACCACGCGCGGGTCCTGGCGCAGGCTGGCCACGGCGCGCGCGTACTCGCCGGCGTACTGGCTGACGATGGCGTTGGCCAGGGTGTCGGCCTGCAGGGCCATGGCCGACTCGGCCCCGCGCAGCATGACATCCTTGGCGCGGACGTAGGAGAACGTTCCGAGCGCGACCAACGCCAGGGACGAAAGGATGGCAAGAAGCAGCAACAGGCGTTGCCGTAGGGAAATGACCCGCATGTAGGTCCTCGCGCCGGGGAAAGGGGGCGCAGGTCTGGGGCACGTGGCTGGGGTATGGCCAAGCGTTGCGGAAACCTACAGGATGCGGCGTCGTGCCGCAAGCATTCCGCAAGGGCGGATGCCGGTTGACGGACGGACCGCGCCAGGGCTTGGACGATCAGGGCTTTTGCACCGGTGTGCATTTTTTCCTGGTCGTCCCGTCGTGCGCCGCACGATAGCCGCGATGGCGCCGTGCCCGGGCCTGCCGACCGGGCTTGCTCTGCCCGCTCTGCCCGTTCTGCCCGCTCTGTCCGCTTGGCCCGTTCGGCCCGTCAGGCTCGTCAGGCTCGTCAGGCCTGTTCCTCGCCTGCCCCCTCTTGACGGGGAGTGTTGCGGGTCTTTTCTTTTTTTGCAGCCACGTTGCCCGCATGGCGCGAGTCTGATAGGGCATGGGTAAGGACGGGTATCTCCATTCGCCTGCTGCCGCGAGCCATGGACACCCGGCCCGTGCACGCCTTCGGGAGGGGAACGGGGCGTCCGCGCGGCGGATGGTCCGACACCGGGGCCGGGCACCGTCACGGCCGTTCACCGCCCGCGACACCACAGGGCAAAGGGGCAAGGGGGATATGTCATGTCCAACCTCTCCGGAAAGTCCACCACGCCTGCCGGGATGGGCGACACCCCCGAAAAGGGAGCCGCCAGTCACGCAGCCACCATTCCGGCTGCCACCACGCTGGCGGGCAACCGCCTGTCCGCCTCCAAAAGCCCGTACCTGCTCCAGCACGCGGACAACCCCGTGCACTGGCACCCGTGGGGCGACGAGGCCCTGCAACGCGCCCGCGACGAGGACAGGCCGCTGTTCATCAGCGTGGGGTATTCCACCTGTCACTGGTGCCACGTCATGGCCCACGAATCGTTCGAGGACGACGAGGTGGCCCGCCTGCTCAACGACGCCTTCGTGTGCATCAAGGTGGACCGCGAGGAACGCCCGGACATCGACGCCGCTTACATGGCCGCCTGCCAGATACTGACCGGCACCGGGGGCTGGCCGCTGACCATCATCGCCCTGCCCGACGGGCGCCCTTTTTTCGCCGCCACCTATCTGCCCAAGCATTCGCGCCCCGGCCGCATCGGGCTGATGGACCTGGTGCCGCGCGTGCTGGATGTGTGGCGCCACAAGCGCGACGATGTGCTGGATTCCGCCGACAGCATCGTGGACCATGTGCGCCGCCATGCCGAGGCCCTGCTGCGTCCGCCCTCCGATGGCCGCCTGCCCGGCGCGGGCACCCTGCACGCAGCCTGCGAGGCCATGGCCTCGGAGTTCGATGCAGCGAACGGCGGTTTCGGCACGGCACCCAAGTTTCCTTCGCCGCACAATCTGCTGTTCTTGCTGCGCTGGGCGCGGCGCAACGGCCACGCCGCCGGGCAGCCGGGGCTGGCGCAGGCAGGCGCCATGCCGACGGGAGAGGAACCCGGCGGTGCAAAGGCCCTG
>NZ_VSMK01000363.1 GCF_011682075.1 Nitratidesulfovibrio liaohensis | reverse complement strand
AGGCCGCCACCGCCGAGGCCGAAGCGGCCCGGATACGGGCGGAGCAGGCCCGGCGCAACGGCATGCAGGAGGCCGCGGGCATGCTGGAAGGTATCGCCGCCGCCATTGTCGACGTGGCGGACACCGTGGGCCGCCAGGTCAATCTGGCGGGTGATGGCGCGGACGCCCAGAAGTCGCGCGTTACCGAAAGCTCGCACGCCATGGAACGCATGGATGCCGCCGTGGCGGGCATGGCCGGTGGTGCTGCGGGCGCCGCCGACACCGCCGACGACGCCCAGGCCAAGGCCCGCGAAGGGGCCGAGGGCGTGCAGCGGGTCAAGGAGGCCGTTGTCCGCGTGGAGAACGGCGCGGCCAGCCTGCACGCGAGCATGGCCGACCTTTCGCGCAAGGCCGAGAGCATTGGCGGCATCATGGCCGTGATCAGCGACATTGCCGACCAGACCAATCTTCTGGCGCTGAACGCCGCCATCGAAGCGGCCCGCGCAGGGGATGCCGGGCGCGGCTTTGCCGTGGTGGCCGACGAAGTGCGCAAGCTGGCGGAAAAGACCATGAGCGCCACGCGCGAAGTGGGCGAGGCCATCCGGGCCATTCAGGAAGGCACGGCGGCCAGCGCACGCCAGGTGGACGCCGCCGTGGAGGCGGTGACCCAGGCCAATGCCCAGGCGGATACCGCCGGAAGCTCGCTGGACGAGATCGTGCGGCTGGCCTCCGGCGTGTCCACGCAGGTGCGCGCCGTGGCCACCTCGGGCCAGGAACAAGCGGCGGTGAGCGCGGACATCGTGCGCCTGCTGGGAGATGTCACCACCATCAGCGAAGACACCGCCAGGGCCATGCGCGACGCGGAACGGTCGCTGGACGACCTGAACACCGAGGCGCAACGCCTTGGCGACCTCGTCGCGCGGTTCAAGGAAGGGTAGCCAGACCAAGCGCGACGGGCCACAGCCGCCCATGCTCGCAAACACGCACAAGGCCCCCGCACCGTTTCCGATGCGGGGGCCTTTCATTCATTTCGCCGCAAACCCTAGCGGGTCAGCTTGCGGAACTTGATCCGGTGCGGCGTGTCGGCGTCCTTGCCCAGGCGCTTCTTGCGGTCTTCTTCGTATTCCGAATAGTTGCCGTCAAAGAACACCACGCTGGAATCCCCTTCGAAGGCCAGGATGTGCGTGGCGATGCGGTCTAGGAACCAGCGGTCGTGGCTGATGACCAGCACGCAGCCCGCGAAGTTCTCTATGCCGTCTTCCAGCGCCCGCATGGTGTTCACGTCAAGGTCGTTGGTGGGTTCGTCAAGCAGGATGACGTTGGCGTTGGACTTCAGCATGCGGGCCAGGTGCACCCGGTTGCGTTCGCCGCCGGACAGCACGTCCACCTTCTTCTGCTGGTCCTGGCCCATCAGGTTGAAGCGGGAGCAGTAGGCGCGAGCGTTCACCTCGCGGTTGCCCAGCTTGACCGTTTCGTACCCTTCGCTGATCACCTCGTACACGGTCTTGCCCGCTTCCAGCGAATCGCGGTTCTGGTCCACGAAGGCCACCTGAACGGTATCGCCAATCTTCAGTTCGCCCGCGTCGGGCGTTTCCACGCCCGCCAGCATCTTGAACAGGGTGGTCTTGCCCGCGCCGTTGGGGCCGATGATGCCCACGATGGCCCCGGCGGGGATGATGAAGTCCACGCCTTCCATCAGCAGTCGGTCACCCAGCGACTTGGCGAGGCCCTTGGCCTCGAAGACCACCTTGCCCAGCCGCGGTCCCGGCGGGATGTAGATTTCCAGGTCCGGGGCGCGCTTTTCGCTTTCGTGGCTCAGCATGGCCTCGTAGGCGTTGATGCGCGCCTTGCCCTTGGCGTGGCGGCCCTTGGGCGACATGCGGATCCACTCCAGTTCGCGCTGCAGGGTCTTCTGGCGCTCCACCTCGGACTTTTCTTCCTGTTGCAGGCGCTTTTCCTTCTGCTCCAGCCACGAGGAATAGTTGCCCTTCCAGGGAATGCCGCGCCCGCGGTCCAGTTCCAGAATCCAGCCCGCCACGTTGTCCAGGAAGTAACGGTCGTGGGTGACGGCGATGACCGTGCCCGGGAAGGTTTGCAGGAACCGTTCGAGCCACGCCACCGATTCGGCGTCGAGGTGGTTGGTGGGTTCGTCCAGCAGCAGGATGTCGGGGCTTTGCAGCAGCAGGCGGCACAGGGCCACGCGGCGGCGCTCGCCGCCGGAGATGACCGACACGGGCGTGTCGCCGGGGGGGCAGCGCAGGGCGTCCATGGCCATCTCAAGGCGCGCGTCGAGGTCCCATGCGCCCTTGGCGTCCATTTCCTCCTGCACCTTGCCCTGCCGCTCGATGAGGGCGTCCATTTCCTCCGGCTCCATGGGCTCGGCGAACTTGGCGTTGATCTCCTCGAACTGCTTCACGAGGTCGACCACATCCTGCACGCCTTCCTCCACCACCTCGCGCACGGTGCGGGTTTCGTCCACCAGCGGCTCCTGCTCCAGGTAGCCGATGGTGAAGCCCGGCGCGAGCACGGTCTTGCCGTCGAAGTTGGGGTCCACCCCGGCCAGTATCTTCAGCAGCGACGACTTGCCCGAGCCGTTAAGGCCCAGCACGCCGATCTTGGCGCCGTAGAAGTAGGAGAGGGAAATGTCCTTCAGCACCTCGCGCTGGCCGTGGCGCTTGGTGACGCGGATCATCGAATAGATGATCTTGTCCGGTTCGTTGCTCATTGGTCCACCTTTCGGGGTTATTCGCGGGTCGGGGTTATTGTCTGGTCGGGTTGTTTCCGGGCCGGTGTCCGCTTGCCGGTTGGTTGGCCGGGGCGCACCGCGCATGGGGCGCGCCAATCGCGGAGTCGCGGAGTCGCATGCTGTGCGGGGCGCCGCGCGGGCGGC
>NZ_VSMK01000362.1 GCF_011682075.1 Nitratidesulfovibrio liaohensis | reverse complement strand
CCACGCCGCTGCCCGCCGTCGTCGGCGTGGCCGCCTTTGCCGCGCTGCGCACCGGGGTGGACGTGCTGTACGTGGTGGGCGCGGGCGCGCTGGTTTCGTGGCTGCTGGGCTGACTCCGCACGCACACCCTTTCGCCACCCACGCGACGCGACCGAGCGACTACTCGCCGGGAACGAGCGACCGCGAGACGCAACCACGCGCCCCCTCAGGGGGCTCACGCCTTGCCATGCCTTTTCTTGCCCCTCTCGGCCATGCACGCGAAAAGGCGGCGGGATCACTCCCGCCGCCTTTTCGCGTGGCATGAAAGATGGGCCTATCAGGCCGCCCGGCAGGGCACCGGCAGGTAGGGCAGATCCCCAAGCCGCTCGTCCAGCGGAAAGCGCACCCCGCCCGGCCTGCGCGCCACCATGGGCCGCACGCCCCGGCACACGTCGCGGGCCTCGGCCAGGTGGTCGCTGCCGATGGGGTCGATGCCCGTCACCGCAGATCCGTACGGGTCGCGCAGCACGTCCACCACGGCCCGCACGCTGACGTCGACCATCTCGCGCAGGTAGGCGCGGTCCGCCGCGTGGGGCATGACCCGGTGCACCAGGCGCAGCGAACGCCGCCACGACTGCCTGCCGCTGACGGCCAGGCTGCCCTGGAACAGCCGTTTCTTGAAGGCGAAGGGCCAGTGCCCGCCGTGGGTGGCCTGCAACAGGGTACGGTCCGCCGCGCCGTTGGGCAGGCGGAACAGGCTGACGGCCTCTGCCGCGTCCCATTCCACCATGCGGTCGGCCTGCATCTCGACGTACACGTGGCTCAGCTTGCCAGTGCCGGGGGTGCCCCCCAGCAGCGTGGGCACGTAATGGTTGTGGGCCACGGTGTCGGCGGCAAGGTGCGAAAGGTAGCCGCAGGCGTAGGCATGCAGGCGCGGGGTGTCCGCCGCCTCGTACAGGGTATGGCCGGTGCTCCAGTTGTGGCTGTGGCCGGGTGTGACGGTGCAGCCCTTGCCGATGAAGATGTCGGCGGAAAGGCTGCCGTACAGGAAGGCATCCGGATGGGCCAGCAGGGCCGAGCCCACGGCGGCGGGCAAAAGCGAGGCGTTCTGCAGCAGCCAGTGGGCGGCCACCATGTGCACGCCCGGTCCCCAGGCAAAGGCCGCGTCGGGCAGCAGCACCACCCCCAGCACGGCCAGCAGGGCGCAGCAGAGCAGCGCCAGCACGGAACGGGGCGTGGTGCCCGTGCCACGTGCGCGCTGCGTGATCGAGACGGAACACGAGGGGGCGGAGCAGCAGGGGGCAAAACCGGTATCGGATGCACCCAGGCCGCGCGGCATGCCGCATCGGACCGGGCGCAGGAGAGACGTATTCATTCCGAAGGCTACCTTCCGGGTAAACTGCGTTGCGACCCCCCTAGTAATCCCCTGGCAGGGGGTGTCAACCCCGTTCCCTGTCCCGGCGAAACGGGCCGGAACGCCGCACAGCGCCGTGCCAACATCCCGCCATCATTGCATTCCGCGCTCTGAAAAAACCGGCGCGCGGTGCCCCGCCGTGCACCCCCCATGCTGCCCCCCTGAAAAACGCCATGATGCCGGTGGACTGCGAAACCCGTCCGGCACGCCATGCAGGATGATTTTTCCGAAAGAGGGGGTGGATGACGGGGCGCTGCCCCTACAGGTAGGGCGAAAACAGCCAGCACGCCGCATCGCGCAGACGCACCGGCATGCTGCGGGCGGTCAGCGACCGGGGCGTCACCTCGTCTGACACGGCGCGCACCGCCTCGAAGTGCTGGCCCAACTGGCGGGCCACGGTGGTGTCCAGCACCTCCACGGTCAGCTCGAAGTTCAGGCGCAGGCTGCGCGGGTCGATGTTGGCCGAGCCCACGTGGGCATAGCACCCGTCGATGAGCAGCAGCTTGGTGTGGCAGAACGGCGGCGGCTGGTAGTATACCCGCACCCCGCTTTCCAGCAGCGATGGCAGCAGGTTGCGGGTGGCCCAGTGCACGAAGGGAAGGTTGTTGCGGCCCGGCAGCACGCAGTGCACCTCCACCCCGCGCAGCGAAGCGGCCCGCAGTCCGCTGATCAGCTCTCGCGAGGGCAGGAAATAGGGCGTCATGATGTGGATGGACCGCTCCGCCCCGGCCACCACGCCCGCCAGCAGATCGTGCACGCGCTCGAAGCCGAAGCCGGGACCGTCCAGCACCATGCGGCACAGCGAATCGCCGCAGGGTTCCTCGCGCACCGGGGGGCCGGGTGCGTATTCGCCGGTGACAAAGCCCCAGTCGCGCAGGAAGGCCTCCTGCAACTGGGCCACGATGGGGCCGCTGAACAGGAAGTGCAGGTCGGTGACGCACCGGGTGCAGCCCTGCGCGGCCATGTGGTTCTGAGCGATGTTCATGCCGCCGGTAAAGCCCACCTTGCCGTCGCATACCAGCACCTTGCGGTGGGTGCGCAGGTTCACCGAAAGCTGTAACGGCACCAGATGTGGCGGCAGAAAGCGCTCCACGCGCACCCCGCGCCTGGCCAGGCGCCGCCAGGCACGCGGCCAGTGGTACAGGCCGCCCACGCCGTCCACGATGACCCGCACGTCCACCCCGCGCGCCGCGGCATCGGCCAGGGCATCCACGAAGCGCTGGCCCACGTCGCCGGTGCCGAAGATGTAGGTGGTCAGAAAGACGCTGTGCTCGGCGTTGTCGATGGCATCGAGCATGGCGGGGTAGGCCTGTTCGCCGTTGTGCAGGGGTTGCACGTGGTTGCCCCCGGCCAGGGGGCGATCTGTGACCGCGTAGCCCACCCTGGCCAGCCGCTCGTAGCGCGGCGGCACGATGCCGGATGGCATGGCCCCCGGCGGCTCGTGGCGGGCCGGGCCGCCGTGCAGGCGGCCCCCTTCGCGCAGG
>NZ_VSMK01000361.1 GCF_011682075.1 Nitratidesulfovibrio liaohensis | reverse complement strand
GCGGCAACTGGCCCGGCGCCTGGACGCCCACGAACGCACCCTGGACGAGTTGCGCCGCCACAACGCGGCCTTGCGCCAGCGTCTGCACGCGGCCATCCGCGATGGAGCCATGGCCCCGGACGCGCTGGACCGGCTGTTCGCGGACAAGCGCCAACTGGCCGAACAGGCCTACGCCCATGCGCGTGATGCCTTCGTGGAATTCCACGCCGGGCTGTCTCCGATGCAGCGGGACCGGCTGGCCGCCCTGCTGGACCGCCACGCCGCGCACCCGCTGTTTCGCCATCCCCTGCTGCCCTGAGTACAGGCAGAAGGGGTGCGGGGGCAGGCACGGGCCTGCGTTTCCGCAGTGGCCGCCCCCCGTGCATGAGCGCTGCGTCGGCACCCGGAACGGCGCGCCCCGCTATTCCGCCCCTTCGGCCCGTCCGTCCAGGCTGGGGCGGGTCCACATGCAGGCCATGCGCACCTTCTTGAGCAGGGCGCGCCGGGGCAGGTAGTCGTCCTCGCCCGCGCACACCGCCTCGAAGGCGCGGCGCACGGTGGCCTCGTCGTAGCGGCCGGGAAAACGGGTTTCCAGGTCGGCGCGCACGGCCGCCCACAGGTCGTCATCGGAAGGATCGGGAAACACGGAAGTATCGGTGGTCATGGCAATCTGCTCGCGGGGTATGTTGGTGTCGCCGTGCGACCCATGGTCCGGCTGGTCCGACGGCCTCGTGATGCGGCCTGCATGGACGGCGCGGCGGCGCGGGTTTCGGGATGACGAAAGGCTATGCCGGGTCGGGCAGCCGCAGCACCAGCAGCAACCGTTCCGGGTTGCGGGGCTTGTTGGCGAACTCGTAGCGGGCCACCCGCCACAGGTTCCAATCCAGTTCGGCAAGGCGGCGATCCAGCGCTGCGGCCTCGTCCCCGCCGCCGGGGTGCCCGGCGTAGACGTGCAGCGAAACCACCCCCCCCGGCACCATCAGCGGCAACAGGGCCTCCAGCGCCGTCAGGGTGGTCGCCGGCCGGGTGGTCACGCTGCGGTCGCTGCCGGGCAGAAAGCCCAGGTTGAACATGGCCGCCGTGATGCGGGGCGGCCAGGTCCCACGGGACGCCAACGCCGCCGCCAGTTCCTCGTGCCCCCGGCCATGCAGCGCCACCCGCTCTTCCAGCCCCACCGCCGCCAGCCGTTCCGCCGTGCGGGCCAACGCCCTGGGCTGCACGTCGAAGGCGTGCACCAGTCCGCGTGCCCCCACCAGCCGAGCCAGAAACAACGTATCGTGGCCATTGCCCGCCGTGCCGTCCACGGCCAAGGGCCAAGGGGCATCGCCCGTCGCATCGCCCGTCACGCCGCCTGACGCGCCCCCCGCCGCAGTACTGGCCGGAGCATGACCCGGAATATGGGCCAGCGCACGCGCCAGTGCATGGGCCACCGCCTGCTGCGACAGGTCGCGCAGGGCTGGCACCCCAGCGCCGCCGGAACAGCCGAACAGTTCCATGAACGGGCCGGGCTGGGCGCCAGTATCGGAACCGGAACGGGTCATGTGCACCTCCGGCACCGTGGTACGCCACCCGCCCCCCGGACGACAAGCACCCAACGGCAACGGTCGCGCTTGCAAGGACGGATTTGTGCAAATGTGCAGCATGCTGCACCCTCCCTGTGCCGCCGTTTGCACCTGTGCCACCGCACCCCATCGGCAAAACATCCATAACACACCGGACACGCACACCAAACATGTTTGGCACGGTCCCTGCTAACCTTGTGGCGTAACGGAACAAGGAGCCGCAACAGACATGCACACTCCGGAAATTTGCCGCACCGAAGCGGCAGCCCCTCCTCACCTGGATGCCCTTATCGATGCCCTTCCCGAAGAAGACAGGGAAGCCGTCGTGGCCCTGGCGGCCCTCTGGCGGGAAGCGCAGCGCATATCCCCGGCATCCCCGTCCATCCTGGACATCCCCACCGTCAGCTTCAGCTAGCTGACCTCCTCTGCCCCCGCCGGCAAACCGGGCGAGCGGTTTCCGGCACCGGGGAGGCCCGAAAGGGCCTCCCCGGCCCCCCCCCCCCCCCCACGCATGATTTGGCCCCCATCCCGAGCGGGCCACGAAACGCACGGTGCACCCCGTGCGTTTCGTTTTTTGCGCCGCCTCCTTCCACCTGCGGTCGCAGTCGCCGCCCCGCATCTGCCGCCCGCATCCACGGGCGCGTCCGCTTGCCGCCGCCACTGGCCCTGGCGCGCATCGTGTCGTATAGTCTGGCAAGGTGTCGCTCACTGGCCCGCCCATGGGCCGCAACCCCCGAGGTGGAACATGAGCAGGATACGCAGCGCCATTCTGGCGTCGCTGGCGGCGGATGCACTGTCGCTGGGGGCGCATTGGGAATACGATCAGGGGCGCATCGTGCGCCAGTTGGGCCGGGTGACCGACCTGCTGCCCCCCACCCTCAACGATTACCATAACGGCAAGGGCGCTGGTGCCCAGTCGCACTATGGCGACCAGACCCTGTTGCTGCTTCGCTCGGTGGCGGGCAAAGGGGCCTTCGACCTGGCCGATTTTGCCACCCGTTGGCGCGGCATGATGGAAGGCGGCTACACCGGCTACATGGACAAGGCCAGCCGCGAGGCCCTGGCCAACTTTGCCGCAGGGCGCGCGCCCGAACAGACCGGCGCCGCCACCAACGACTTTGCCGGGGCGGCCCGCATGGCCCCGCTGCTGGCCGTTCTGCATGATAACGAGGAAGGGCTGGTCAACGCCGCGCGCGCCCAGACCCTGATGACCCACGGCAGCCCGGTCATTGCAGATGGCGCGGAATTCATGGCCCGTGCCGCCGCCGCCCTGCTGCGCGGGGCGGACATGCGCGCCGCCTTCGACCATGCCGCCACGGCCCGCTACGCGGCCCTGC
>NZ_VSMK01000360.1 GCF_011682075.1 Nitratidesulfovibrio liaohensis | reverse complement strand
CAGCACCTGCGCCCAGCGGGCAGGCACACGGCGCGGGTCGGCGGTGAAGCCGGGCAGGCGGCGGTTCTGGCGTTCCAGGGCCGCACGGCGACGGGGGATGGAAAATTCGGCGGGGTCGGGGCGCCAGGCGCATTCCAGGGTGGTTCGGCCGTGCCGGGCCAGCGACAGGAAATGGTGTTCCACGTCGTGGGGCTGCCACTCGGGCGGGACGGACAGGCTAAGGCCGTTCCAGGCGATGTGCCGTACGTGCGGCTCTTGTGGTGGGGGCGCGGGGTCCATGGGGTCCGGTCAGGGGAGCCGGTCGGGGCACCGGCGGGGTAGGGGGGACGGGCTGCGGCCGCGCGTGACCACGCCGGGTCGTTGCGGTTGCGGTGAGGCAGGGGGGAACGTCCGTGGCGTTCCGGGCATCGGGTTCCTCACGTTGAAAGAGTACCCAATCAAATGTCAGGGCGCAAGGGGCGCGCAACGGGGCACCCCCGCGCGTCCGGATACCGTCCGGAGGTTGCCTGTGCGGCCATGTGGATCAGAGCCGCCCCGGCGTCGTCCCGGCATCGCCCCAGGATTGCCTCACTGTCGCCCCGCGTCGCCCCGATGCCAGCCGGTTACGGCCTGTCACGACTCCCACTCCCATGACGGGCACGGCAACGGCACGGTCAACTGCGCTCCGTCCTGTCCTCAGCGTTCCCCGGCCCGCAACAGGGCTTCGCGGGCGTCATGGTCGCGGCCGCGCACTTGCAGGGCGCGGGCCAGTTCCAGCCAGCCCTGCTTGAGGTCGGGCCGCAGGGCCACGCTCTGCCGGGCCATCACTTCCGCGATTTCCGGGTCTTCGCCGCCGTCCAGGTACAGCCGGGCCATGAGCTGCAGGGCGATGGCGTCCTGCGGGTTGTGCAGCAGCGCCTCGTGCAGGTATTCACGGGCCTCGTCCGGGCGGCCCTGGCGCATGCACAGCCGGGCCAGGTGGCGGCAGGTCAGCGCCGCGCCGCCATCCAGCTTCGCGGCCTTGGTGTAGTACTGCCGGGCCTGGGCGAAACGCTTCTCGCCTTCGGCCAACTGCCCCAGGCGGATCAGGGCGTAGACGTGCCCCGGCGCGTTGCGCAAGCACTTGCGGAAGCAGTCCCGCGCTTCCGCCGTTTCGCCCTCGGACTGGCACACCGTGCCCAGATTGTACAGGGCCATGGGGTCGCCGGGCTTGCGCGTCAGCGCCTCGCCGAAGTGGCGGCGCGCCTCGGAATGCCGCCCCAGCCCGGCCATGCACACCCCCAGCGAGTTCCAGGCCATGGTGTTGCCTTCGTCCGCCAGCAGGGCCAGCTTGTATTCTTCGATGGCCCCGAAGGTGTCGCCCAGGCTGTAGCGCTTGTCCGCACTGATGTTCAGCGCCAGGGAATCCAGCACGCCCACGCGCGGCGCGGGCAGCAGCATGGCGTATTCCAGGGCCTTCAGGCAGTTTTCCAGCGTGTCGGCCTTGCGGTAGCTGAGGTACGGATGGCAGGCCACCCCCACGGCGGCCCCGATGCGCAGGCGGCGTTCCAGTTCGTCGCACAGCGCGGCGTAGGTTTCGCGCGCCCCTTTTGCCCCGCCCGTTCCATCGGCTGTCATGCCGGGGTGGAAGAAGATCAGGCTGTTCAGGCCGTAGCGCCCGCCCAGGGCCTGCGGCCCCAGCAGGTCGCGGCACAGTTGCGCCGCCTCGGCCATGAGCTGTTCGGGGTGTGCGGCGCGGCCTTCCGGCTCGCGACCTTCGTCCGACAGGCGGATGAGCGCAAGGGCAAAGGCATCGCAACGCTCGCGTTCCGCGCACCAGCGGGCCAGAAAGTCGCCGTGGCGGAACAGCCCGGTCAAGGGATCGGTGCGCGGGGCTTCTCCGCCGCCGTCGCGCACGGTGACGCCCTTTTCCTCCGGCAGCAGGGTCAGCCGGTCGCCGGGCTCCACCGCCCAGGTGGGGTCGCCCACGTGCATGATTTCGGCCAGCGAGGTGTTGTCGCGCACCTCCATCAGCACCACCTCTCCCTTGTACAGGGGCTGGCGCGGTTCCTGCGAGCCGCCGCGCACGGGGTAGGCCACCGACCACACGGAAAAGCGCTGTCCTTCGCGGGCGTTCATGTTGCCGCCAAGGCTCACCACCACCCGCGACAGGGGCAGGGTTTCCAGCACCCGGCCCCCTTCGGCCAGAATGCGAGAAAAGCCCATCACCGGCACGCCGGGCGCGGCATCGCCCCCCTTGCCGTCACCGTCCCCGGCGGATGGGGCGGACAGGGTGGCGGCCTCCACGGCCACGGCGGCGGCAAGGCGGGCCTTGCGCAGCAGCACCCGGGCCTGCTCGCCATGGTCGCGGGCAAAGGCCGCGCCTTCCATGTCCTGCGGGTAGACGGCGAACCCTGCGGAAACGGCCACCCCCACCGGCTCGTCGGTGAGCCCGCAGGTGATGGTCACCCCGCGCAGGCGGCGCACCATGTCCACGGCCAGCTTGCGGCAACCGCCGGACGTGCCCGCAGGCACGAACAGGGCGAATTCGAAATCGCCGGTGCGGGCGGGCAGGGCCTGTTCCGGCGCGGTACGGCGCAGTTCTTCGGCCAGCGCGGCGATGAGCCGGTCGGCAAAGACGTAGCCGTGGTCGCGCGCCACCTCGCGCAGGCTGCCCAGGCGCACGGCGATGACCCCCATGCTGGCCCGGTGCCCGGCGGCCAGGTCGCACTTGCCTTCCGACGCGGTGGAGAAACAGTCGCGGATGCAGTCCACCTCGCGCGCGATGGCGTCCAGCAGATGTTGGCGGGTGGCCAGGCCGGTCACCGGGTCTGTCAGGCTGGCCTTGTACAGTTGCAGGTTTTCCAGGCACAGCCCGGCCACGCCCGGCAGCACCGGCGACAGCGCGCGGGCCGTGCGCGCGGG
>NZ_VSMK01000359.1 GCF_011682075.1 Nitratidesulfovibrio liaohensis | reverse complement strand
ACGGCCCGAACCGGGGCGGGAATCGCCCCGTTCGCTCCGTTCGCCGGGCTTTCCGCCGTGGCCGCGCGGGGCATCGCCGCGTCCTCCCTCGCGTTCGCCGGGCCGACCCGTGGGGCGGCCATCCTTGCGGTTGCGGTTGGCGGAACGGGAACGGCTGTCACGCGTATCGTCGTTACGGGCATCACGCGGCGCGTCGTCGCGCGCGTCGGTGCCCCAAAGGGGGTGCTTCTTGGGCATGTGTCGCTTTCGCCCGGATGGGCGCGGGTAGACGGGTTGCGTTGGATGGGCGGCATGAGGTAGGGTCGGAATGCCGCATACACCGCAGGTACCCTTGAACGTGCTTCCACGCAAGGGGCCACGGTGCCGCGCCCGCCAGGCCGACAGGTGCCGGGGCCAGCCGGAACGCGGCGGACGACCCGACACACGCTCCTTCTCGCGGCCTTCTTTCGCCGCTCCCAACACATTTGGAATATTCATGCAGCGAACCAGACTCCTGTCCTCCGCCCTGCGCGCGCGTCGTGCCGTCCGGCACGTGCTTGTGCTTGTGGCGGTGGCGTTGTTGGCCGCCGGCTGCGCGCCCAAAAAGAACCTGCCCCCCATCCAGCCGGCAGAAGCCTGCCCGGTGCCGCCCAGCGCCACCGGCCCCGCCGCCGAACCCGAAGAGGTGGTGGAACTGCCCATCCCCCCCGCCGACGACGGCGTGCCCCTTACCCCGCAGGAATGGGCGGCCCTCAACTCCACCGGCGAACTGGACAAGGATCTCACCCCGGAGGCCCGGCGCGACGTTGAGTTGCACTTCAAGTACTTCACCCACCGCGCGCGCGGCACCTTCGAACGCTACCTGAAGCGTTCACAGAACTACCTGCCGCACATCCGCGAGGTGTTCCGGCAGCAGGGCATCCCCGAAGAAATCGCCTATCTCGCCATCGTCGAAAGCGGGTTCAACCCCAACGCAGTGTCCTCGGCGGGCGCGGTGGGGGTGTGGCAGTTCATGCCGTACACCGGCATGCGCTACGGGTTGTCGTACAACTGGTGGATGGACGAGCGGCGCGACCCGTACAAGTCGGCCCGCGCGGCTGCGGACTATCTGCAAAAACTGTACGGCGATTTCGGCGACTGGCACCTGGCCATGGCCGCGTACAACGCGGGCGAGGGCAAGATTTCGCGGGCGCTGGAAGGCACGGGGGCCGAAGGGTTCTTCGACCTGCGCGCCAAGAACCACATGCTCGACGGCAAGGCCCAGCTCAAGGACGAAACGCGCCAGTACGTGCCCAGGTTCATCGCCGTGGCCAAGATCATGCGCAACCTGGAATCCCTGGGCTTTCAGGCCCCGGACTACAGCTGCCCGCCCAAGCTGGAACAACTGCGCGTGAAGCCCGGCACCGACCTGATGGCACTGGCACAGGCCATGGGCCAGAACTGGAACGACTTTTCGGCCAACAATCCCGCCTTCCGACGCTACATTTCGCCGCCGGACGCGCACGCCACAGTCTATGTCCATCCCATGCACCTGGAGGCGGCCACCGCCTTCCTGTCCAAGCCGCAGCAGCGCAGCTACGCGGGCTGGCGGGTGTACAAGGTGCGTCAGGGCGATACGCTGGACCGCATCGGCAAGCGGTGCGGGGTGCCCGTTTCGGTGCTGAAACGGGTCAACAAGGCCAGTGGCAAGCTGCAGGTGGGGCAGGAACTGATGATCCCCGGCGGGGGGGATGCGTCCGACTTCACCGCCCAGGCGGAGACGCCGGCGTCGAAATCGGCGGCTTCGGCCAAGGGCGGCAAGGCCGTTGCGGACAAGCAGGACAAGCCGGAGAAATCGGACAAATCGGACAGGCCGTCCTCTGCCCGCACCCGCGACATCGCCGAGCGCCGCGCCACGTACATCGTCAAGCAGGGTGACACCCTGTACGGCATCGCCAAGGCTCAGGGCAGCAGCGTGGAAACCCTGCAAAAGGCCAACGGCCTTTCCGGTATCGCCCTGCAACTGGGGCAGAAGCTGTACATCCCCGATGCCGGGGCCGAGGCCACGGCCATCGCCCGGCAGGAAGCGGAGGCCGCCAACAAGGCCATCGTGGCCAGTGCTTCACGCGGCGGTGCCGAGCGGGCCGCCACGCCCGTGGCCGTGGCCACCGCATCCAAGAGTGCAGGGGCCAAGCCCGCAGCCGCACCGGTGGGCCGGGCCATCGTGTACAAGGTGCAGGAAGGCGACACCATGTGGGCCATTGCCCGCAAGTTCAACGTGCCGCCCAAGGACCTGTTGCGCTGGAACAACCTGGAGCGCGACGCCCAGCTGAAGCCCGGCGACCAGATCACCGTGCACGCCGCCCAATAGTGCCGTCTGATGGCGGTAGCGACAGCATGCTTGCATCAGCGCCCCGGCCTTGCCGGGGCGCTTTCGTTTGGTCGCGGCGTTTCTTTTTGGCGGCGCAAAGCCACGGCTGGTGCGGGTGGAAGATGATGCGCGAAAATAAAATCAACGGGCTGACGAAAAACCTGTTGACGCCGGGTGGGGAAGCGCATAGATACCCCCTTCGCCGCAACGAACTGCGTTCGACGCGGCCTGCTCTTTCAGCCGGATCAATATGTTGGCGCTTTCCTGAACCCCCTGGCGGGCTTCACGGGGTCTTCGAGAAAAATCGAAGAAAACGAAAAAAGCGGTTGACACCTGGCGGGGCGCTGGGGCATACATGCTCCTCGCCGCGACGGGAAGCCCCGGCGGGGCAACGGGCCGCAGAATGCTGCGGTAACCCGAAACGGGTTCGCAAGACCGGGTTCTTTGACAAGTAAATAGCGAGTCGGGAAGGAATCAGCCTTTACGATAGTAATCAATCGTACGGGTGTCTCAATTACGAGGCGTTCGTGCGACTTCAGTTTTTCAACTGGAGAGTTT
>NZ_VSMK01000358.1 GCF_011682075.1 Nitratidesulfovibrio liaohensis | reverse complement strand
GATAAGACCCCACCCCCGCCATGGCCGCGCAGGCGGTGCAGGCCGGGCTGGCCGCACGCGCACGGGCCGACCTGGTCATCGGCGTGGCAGGATGGGGCGGCCTTGGCGAGCGCCGCTATCTGGCGGAGCTTGGGCAAGCCTTCCACATCCTGCTTGGTGGGGGCATCGGCACCGGTTTCGACGGGGTCGTGGACGGCGCGGCACCTTCGCTGCTATGGTCCCGGCCAGACATGCAGGGAAGAAGCGTCAACGTGGTGGACGTACTGGCCTGGCCCCAGCGGGTTCAGGGCCTTTCGCAGCCCCGGCACTGGATCGTGGGCATAGATATTTCCGTCCGGCAGGTTCCCCTGAAGGACGCCGTGGAGCCGGATCCTGCCGTCGAGGCGGTCGTCGGCACGGTTCCCGCCGCATGGTAGGCAGCGCAACGCGCGCCCGCCCCGGTCCCGGCCAACACAAGGAGCACGCAGCATGAGCGGCAAGGCACGCACCGTACCCATCCACAAATTGCATGGGTGCGGCAACGACTTCGTATTCATCGACAACCGGGCACTGGGCCTGCCGGTCGCGGCCATGCCCGACTGGGCCCGCTCCGTGTGCCGCCGCGCCTTCGGCGTGGGCGCCGACGGCCTCGTCTTTCTGGATGAAACGCCGAAAGACCGCGAAGGCGACTACATCTGGCACTTCTACAATGCCGACGGCTCGCGCGCCGAAATGTGCGGCAACGCTTCGCGCTGCGCCGCGCTGCTGGCCGTGGAACTGGGCTTTGCCGGTCCGAAGCACGTCTTCGGCACCGATGCCGGGCTCATCCGCGCCGAGGCCGACGTGGCCGCAGGCATGGCCAAGGTGGAGCTGACCCCGCCGCGCGACCTGACCCTGGGCATTGAACTGGACCTTGGCGAAGGCCGCGACATGGTGCACTTCGTGAACACGGGCGTGCCCCATGCCGTGGTGTTCAAACGCGACGCCTCGACCGTGGACGTGCGCACCCTGGGTGCCGCGCTGCGCCGCCACGCGCACTTCGCGCCCGCGGGCACCAACGCCAACTTCGCTCAGGTCATCGACCGCAGGAACATCCACCTGCGCACCTTCGAACGCGGCGTGGAGGACGAAACCTACGCCTGCGGTACGGGGGCGGCGGCGGGCGCGTTCATCGCGCATGCGCTGGGGCTTACGGAATCCACGGTGAATGTCAGGAGTTCCGGCGGCGAGATTCTTGGCATATCCATTGAAGGCGGCTCGGTGTTCCTTTCCGGCAAGGCCGTGCGCGTCTTCTCTGGCGAGATGTTCCTGGAGGGGCTGGGGCTGGCCCTGGCGTAACGCACCCGGTCCACCGGGCCCCCTTGCCGCTGCCGCGCGCTTCAGGCCGTGCGGCACAGGCAGGAGCGGCGGCCCCACGGGCACGGCGTGTCGAAGGCCGGGGCAGCAGGTACCCGGCCCAAAGGAGGCAACATGCAGTTTCAAGGCGCTTTCACCGCTCTCGTCACGCCGTTCCGCAACGGCGCCGTGGACGAGGAACGCTACCGCGCGTTCATCGAATGGCAGATCGAACAGGGCATCAACGGCCTTGTCCCCTGCGGCACCACCGGCGAATCGGCAACGCTCACCCACCAGGAACACAAGGACGTCATCCGCATCTGCGTAGAGCAGGTCAAGGGCCGCGTGCCCGTGCTGGCGGGGGCCGGTTCCAACAACACCCGCGAGGCGGTGGAGCTTACCCGCTACGCCAAGCAGGCCGGGGCCGACGGCGCACTGCTGATCACCCCGTACTACAACAAGCCTACCCAGGAAGGGCTGTACCAGCACTTCAAGGCCATTGCCGCCGAAGTGCCCATGCCCTTCATCGTGTACAACGTGCCCAGCCGTACCGGCACCAACCTGTGTCCGGAAACCCTGGCCCGCATGAAGCGCGACATCCCCGAGGTCATCGGCATCAAGGAAGCCACCGGCAACCTGATCCAGGTCTCGGAGATCATCGAGTACTGCGGCGCCGACTTCCAGGTGCTGTCGGGCGACGACTTCACGGTGCTGCCGCTGCTGGCGGTGGGCGGCTGCGGGGTCATCTCCGTAAGTTCCAACGTGGTGCCCGCCAAGATGTCCGAACTGTGCCGCGCCTTCTTCGAGGGCGACCTGGCCAACGCGCGTCGCGTGCATTACGAGCTTGCATCCATCAACCGCGCCATGTTCCTGGAAACCAACCCCATCCCCGTCAAGACGGCCCTGTCCATGATGGGCAAGATGGAACTGGAGTTGCGCCTGCCCATGGTGCCGTTGCAGCCCGCCAACCAGTCGCGCCTGCGCGACATCCTGTCGGCGGCGGGCATCGTCTAGCCGCCGGGCACGGGGCCGGTTGCGCCCCGTGAAGCATACGCCATACCACGGGGGGGGCGCCGCACGGCGCCCCCCCGTTCATTTGCCCCGTCCGGGCCGGACGCACCACGCCCCCCTCCACCCCGTCCATTCCCTCCATCCGGGTCTTGCCGCCCATCCGTCCCGCGCCTTCCCCTGACATCCGCGCCGGTCCGGCTCTTCGCACAAGCGCGCGCCGTTCAGGAAACCACATACCCGCAGACGCAAGACCGGGCGGCGCCTGCACCTCACGCCAGGTGTGCAGCCTGCGACGGACGCAAAACCCCTTGGCAGCGGTCTCGCTTCCGGCTAGCCTGTCGCATGGGCCGGTATGGGGAATGCGCGAACCATGCCCCTGCGGCCCTGGCGTATCCCGCATCCCGGCGTGCCTAAACAACCGTCGGAATGCGTCGATAAGCCCCGCAAGAGATACACTGTAACCGTCCAGACAACCCCACCTTTTCAGGCGAGCGGTCATCAAGTAGACATCAGTGAACTGGCTTAGACCGGGTTGTTCTTTGACATGCCTTGCGGCAGCAGGGCCTTGAGGTCGTCCTGGCTGC
>NZ_VSMK01000357.1 GCF_011682075.1 Nitratidesulfovibrio liaohensis | reverse complement strand
AAGGGGGGCAACGGGCGCAACGGGCGCAACGCCACCCGCTGCCCGCCGTGCGGCGTGCCGGATCGCGCCCCATCATGCCCGATCTGCGGCAAACACCCGCTCACGGGTTGCGCGCGCGGCCTTCCGGCCCTATTTCTGTCCCTTGAACCTCCCCTGGCACCGCCGGACCAACGCGCCCGGCACCAGCACACCGCAACCGGATCCATCATGAACGAAAAGACGCATCTGCTCGTGCTCGACGACGAGAAGAACTACCTGCTCGTGCTCGAGGCCCTGCTGACCGACGCGGGCTACACCGTCACCGCGCTCAACGACCCGGAGACCGGCCTGGCCTTTCTGGAGGAGTCGGAGGTCGACGTCATCGTCACCGACATGAAGATGCCGAAGATCACCGGGCGCGAGGTGCTGGAACAGGTCAAGAAGAACTGGCCGCACATTCCCGTGCTGATCATGACCGCCTTCGGCTCCATCGAAAGCGCGGTGGAAGTCATGAAGTACGGCGCCTTCGACTATATCACCAAGCCCTTCTCCAACGACGAACTGTTGCTGTCCGTGCACAACGCCGCAGAGCTTTCGCGCATGCACCGCCAGTACCGCGTGCTGCGCGAAAATCTGGAAGAACGCTACGGCATGCACCAGATCATCGGCAAAAGCAGGGCCATCCGCGAAACCCTGAGCATGGTCGATCGCGCCGCGCCCAGCCGCTCCACGGTGCTCATCTCGGGCGAATCGGGCACCGGCAAGGAACTGGTGGCGCGGGCCATCCACTTTTCCTCGCCCCGCAACAAGGGGCCGTTCGTCTCCGTCAACTGCATGGCGCTGAACCCCGGCGTGCTGGAAAGCGAACTGTTCGGCCACGAAAAGGGGTCGTTCACCGGCGCCGTGGCCATGCGCCGGGGCCGCTTCGAGCAGGCGGGCGGCGGCACCCTGTTTCTGGACGAAATAGGCGAGCTGACCCCCGAATTGCAGGTCAAGCTGCTGCGCGTGTTGCAGGAACGCCGCTTCGAACGCGTGGGCGGCACCGAAGAGGTGGAGGTGGACATCCGCATCGTGGCCGCCACCAACAAGAACCTTCAGGAAGAGGTGGAAAAGGGCAACTTCCGCGAAGACCTGTTCTACCGCCTGAACGTGGTGCACATTGCCCTGCCGCCCCTGCGCGAACGCCGCGAGGACATCCCCCTGCTGGTGGCCCACTTCGTGGACAAGCTGGCCCGCGAGAACGGCGTCACCCCCAAGACCTTCACGCCCGAAGCGCTGGACTACATGACCGGCTACGAATGGCCCGGCAACATCCGCCAGCTCCAGAACGTGGTGGAACGCTGCCTCGTGCTCGTTTCCGGCGATACCATCCGCGTGGACGACCTGCCCCCCGAACTGCGCGACGAGGAATCCCAGCTCAAAAGCGCCGTGGACCTCTTGCCCGTGCAACTGGACCTGGCCGATACCCTGGAACGCATCGAGGCCGCCCTCATCCGCCGCGCCCTGGTCCGCGCCGACTTCGTGCAGGTGAAAGCCGCCGAGTTGCTCGCCATCTCCAAGAGCCTGCTGCAGTACAAGCTGAAGAAATACAATATCACGGGGCACTAAGGATTTTTGAGAGAGACTTCCGGGGAGGGGACCTTTTGAAAAAGGTCTCCCTCCCCGGACCCCTCCCCCCAAAACTTTTCAATTGTGGGTGAAGCCCACGCCGCTGGAACCCGCCGGCCCCACCGCCCCAAGCTTCCCGCAACACGCCCCCGCTCCCACGTTTTCCCTACCTTGACGGGTGGTCAGGGCCGCCGCATAGTCGATAGGCACGACAAACCGCACCACGGAGGTGCCCCATGGAAAAGCAGAAGATATCCCTGAGTACCCGGCTGCTCTGCGCGGACGCGGCGGGCGTCGTCGAGGCGCTGGCCGAGGGGCTGAAGGAACGCTGCCTGAAGGTCCAGAAGGGCGACGAGACGCTGGTGCTCAGCCCGCCCGAAGCCGTGGACGTGGACGTGGAAGCCAAGGTTCGAGACGGGCGCGGCAAGTTCATGATCGAAATTTCCTGGCGCATCCCCGACGATGAAACCGTGGCCGCCTGCGACGAAGTGGCCAACCTGCCCGGACGCGATCATCTGGCCCCCTTAGGCTGCGCGGACGAGGAAGAGGTGGGCGACATCGACCTCGACGCGGCCCTGAAAAAGGCCGACAAGCCCGCAAAGGCCCCTGCCAAGGCAAAGGACCACAAGGACGAAAAGCGCGACGGGGACAAGAAGAAGGACAAGCCCGGCAAGGACGCCAGGCCGGAAAAGAAGTCCAAGCCGGAAAAAGACGACAAGTCCGAAAAGTCCGCCAAAGATGGAAAGAATGGGAAGGACGGGAAGGACAAGAAAAAAGACAAGGACGACGGCGCGGGCGACTAGCGCCACGCATCTGCGCGAATACACAAGGGCAGGCCATGGGCCTGCCCTTTTTCGTGGTATCGCTACGGCGCGGTGACGAAGGCGCGCCCCGCCTCAAGCCCGCCGGGTATGGCCGCCTCGCCGCCCGCACGCAGCCACAGCCGCCGGTATTCCGTGGCCGTGGTGCCGAACATGGCCTTGAAGTGCCGGTTCAGGTGCGACAGGTCGTAGAACCCGCACTCCAGCATGGCGTCGTAGGTGTCGGCCCCGGCCTCCAGCAGGTGGCGGGCGTGCTCCACCTTGCAGTTCAGGAAGTACTGGTAGGGCGTCATGCCCGTTTCGTCGCGGAACAGCCGGATGAAATGGAACTTGGACAGCCCCGCCTCGCGGCACACGTCGTCCAGCCGCAGCGTGGCACCCATGCCCTCGCGGATCATCTCCATGGACCGCCGCACCGCACCGCCATGCCGGGGCACCAGGGGCGGCTGCCGCTTCGTCCCGTGCCCCCCGGCCATGCTGGTGGCCAGCCCCGCCGCCAGCAGC
>NZ_VSMK01000356.1 GCF_011682075.1 Nitratidesulfovibrio liaohensis | reverse complement strand
CCGACCATCCCGCCCGGTCCTGTGCATTCCGGGTGCCAGCCCGCCCCGGCGATGTGCTGCGGCAGGTGTTCCACGCCCAGCCGCCCGCCTTCGGCGATGACGCAGGCATATTCCAGCGCGCTGCGCAGTTCGCGCACGTTGCCGGGCCAGCCGTAGGCCGTGAGCAGGCGCAGGGCCTCCGGCGTCAGGCCGGTCACGTCGCGCCCGTCTCGCTCGCGGATGCCCTTCAGGAAATGGGCGGCCAGCAGGGGAATGTCCTCTCGCCGGTCGGCCAGCGGCGGCAGGTGGATGGGGATGACGTTGATGCGGAACAGCAGGTCCTCTCGGAACCTGCCCGCCCGCACCAACCGCCCCAGGTCGCGGTTGGTGGCGGCAATGATGCGCACGTCCACCTCGCGCGAGGCGTTGTCGCCCACCCGCTCGATGCGCTTGGTCTCCAGCACGCGCAGCAGCTTTACCTGGATGGGCAGGGGGATGTCGCCGATCTCGTCCAGAAAGATGTCGCCGCCGTGGGCCGCCTCGAACCGGCCCTGCCGGTCGCGGATGGCCCCGGTGAACGCCCCGCGCACATGGCCGAACAACTCGCTTTCCAGCAGCGCCTCGTTCAGGGCCGCGCAGTTGAGCTGCACGTAGGCCCCGTTCTTGCGGCGACCCAGTTCATGGATGGCCCGCGCCGCCAGTTCCTTGCCCGTGCCCGACGGCCCCAGCACCAGCACCGGGGCGTCGCTTTCCGCCGCCCGCTCGATGATCTTGAACACCCGCTGCATGGCCGCCGAGTTGCCCACCATGCCCGCGAACCCCTCGTCCGAACCCAGCAGGCGCGAAAGTTCCTCGATGCGGCGGTCCTTTTCCACCACGGCGGAAATATCGGTGATGGTTTCCACCGCCGCGATGACCCGGCCATCCTCCTTCAGCACCTTGGCGTTCTTGAGCACGGTGATGGCCGTACCGTCGCGCCGCACCAGGGTGCAGCGCTTGCGGTGCTCGTCCTTGCGGTCGAACAGGCGGCACCAGTGCCCGCCGCCCAGCGACCGGGAACGCACGCAGGCGTCGCAGTTGAGGATGGCGCAGGTCTGGCCCACCAACTCGCCCGCCTCGTAGCCGGTCAGCCGCTCCAGGGCCGGGTTGGCCATCAGGATGCGCCCGTCCGGCCCCACCAGGAAAAAGCCGTCGTTGATGGTGTTGATGACCTCGCGCAGGAAGCGGCCTGATTCAAGGGCGTCCATGGGCGTTCTCCTTCGGGTGGCGGGGGCCGGGTTGCCGGGGACGGGGGGACGGCGAAATGGCGAAACTGGGCGACGTCGGGATGCCGGAGCGGTACCGGGTGCGCTGCCGTACCATCAGGCGCGCCCATCACCGTGCAGATTCGGGGCCGTTGCGCGCCTGCCGGAAAAACCGCGGGCCGGGCACGCTGTGGGCCGGGTGGACGGCACCCGGAGTGCCTGCGCCATCGCAGCATGACCAGCCTGAATCATGAAGGAATCCTGCCGGACTCAGTTCCCGCGCGCCCTGCCCGCCCCCTGCTGGCGAAATCTCGCGCCGGGGGCTTCTGCACGGGCATCGCCACGGCACGTCACCCCCCACTGGTGATTGCTGCATCATGTGATCAATTTTTCATCACACGATGCAGCATATGCCGAAAATTCACCACTGCGCAAGCAGGCTATTGCTCCTGCTCATATTCATAAAAGACGAGTCACATCGTCATGTTAGCATTTCCGTTCCGGTGGGCACGCTTCCTGCTCCATGGAGGTACGGATGCGCGCCTGCGCGCCCCCCATTCATCAGCACACGGGCACCGGAATGACCTCACGCACCATTGACACAGCGTCCCCCCGCCGCCTTTCGCGGCGCGGTTTCCTCAAGGGCCTTGCGGGCACCGGGCTCGCCGGGTCCGCCTCCCTCGCAACCGGCATGTTCCCCTCCACGGCGGCGGGCACGAACGCGGGTGGCAGCGCGCCCGTGCCCGCCGGACGGGGAGCAGCCGGAAACGACGGCCCTTTCGCCACGCTCATCGACATTTCAGCCTGCGTGGGCTGCGGGGCCTGCGTGCAGGCCTGCCATGACCGCAACGCGGCCCGGTATCCGGAACCCAAAAAGCCCTTTCCGCCCATGTTCCCGGCCTCGGTAAAGGCCGAGGACTGGTCCGCCCGGCGCGACACGGAAGACCGCCTGACGCCCTACAACTGGCTGTACATCCAGAACGTGACAGTGCAGCACGGTGGGCAGCACGGTGGGCAGCACGGTGGGCAGCACGGCGGGCAGCAGGTGGAACTGAACATCCCCCGCCGCTGCCTGCACTGCGACAATCCGCCCTGCGCCAACCTGTGCCCGTGGGGCGCGGCCCGGCGCGAGGCCAGCGGCACCGTGTCCATCGACACGGACATCTGCCTGGGCGGGGCCAAGTGCCGCACGGTGTGCCCGTGGCAGATTCCCCAGCGCCAGACCGGCGTTGGCCTGTACCTGGACCTGCTGCCCCGCTACGCGGGCAACGGCGTGATGTACAAGTGCGACCGCTGCGCCGACGTGGTGGCGCACGGCGGCGTGCCTGCCTGCATCGAAGCCTGCCCCAACGCGGTGCAGTCCATCGGCCCGCGCGATGCCATCATCGCCGAGGCCCGCCGTCTGGCTGCCGAGCGCGGCTGGCATCTGTACGGGCTGGACGAAAACGGCGGCACCTCGACCATCTATCTTTCGCCCGTGCCCTTCGCGGCAATTCAGGCGGCGCTGGATGCCGCGACAAAGGCTGCGGCGAACGTTTCCGGGCCGAGTGCCGCACAGGACGCCGCGCAGGACGCCGGAAATCCGGTACAGGCTTCCGCCACGCTGGGTCCCGGCAGGCCGCACTTCCGCGCCGTGGCCGACGCCATGCGGGGCGAAACCATGCTGGCCGCCGCGCTGGTCACTGCGCCGCT
>NZ_VSMK01000355.1 GCF_011682075.1 Nitratidesulfovibrio liaohensis | reverse complement strand
GGGGGGGGGGGGGGGGGGGGGGGGGGGGGGGGGGGGGGGGGGGGGGGGGGGGGGGGGGGGGGGGGGGGGGGGGGGGGCTGTTCGGACGTCATGACAACCTGCTGGGCTACCCGCGGCCTGCGGGGCTTTCGGGGGCCTTGCGGGCGCCTGGGGCCGGAACGTTCCGGCATTGGGGCGGCCCGGTTTGGCGGTCCGCTCGTGACAGGTGCCGGTGGGCGGCGCATGCCGAGCGTTGGCCGGTGGAGGGCGGGGCATCCGATGGCTGCTGGTCCGTCCCCATCATGCATCATTTCAGGCGCCGCGCCAAGGGTTCGGGCCGGGTTTGCGCATGGCTGCGGAGTGTGGCGGGTGTGGGGGGGGACGAAGCGGAAGGTGCCGGACGCGCCGGAAGCATCATGCCTTTCTTCGGGGCATGCCCAAGTCTCATTGACGCGGCGGGGCGCGTCATGCCATCACCCCGTGAAGAATCGGGATCGCGCGGTGGCACGGACTGCTCCGGGGAACGGCATGCCGCCACCGGGGACCATGGAAGGCGCCGGTCAGATTGGTCCGGCGGGACCAGTCCGAACAGGCGGCCAGACCCGCGCAGGAAGGGGGGCACATGGTGCCGCAGGTATTGGGAGTGTACGTTTCCATGCGCACCGAGCGCACGGGCATGGGCACCACGAGCAGGGAAGTTTCGCAGAAGATTTACTGGCTGGCGGCCTGTCAGGCGGACGGGACGGAGGGCTCCGCCGTGCCATATCTGGCAGATCTGGCAGATCGGGCAGGCCTGGCAGACCGGGCAGGCTTGGCGGCGGGGGCAGGCCAGGCAGGTCAGGCAACAGGCGGGCGGTACATTCTGCAACCGCTGACCGACATGCACCTGCCCTCAGGCCTGGTGAAGGAACTGCCGGAGGCCGATTTCATCGAGCACTTCCTGCCCGACGCGGAATGCTACGAAAAGTTCATCCGTCCGGCGGCAGAGGCGCTGGCCGCCTACATCGACGACCTGCCGACCGACGCGCCCTTTTCGGTGGAGCAGTTCAGCCCGCTGGCCCTGCCCTTCGACCAGCAGCGCGTGCTGGAAGGCCTGCTGGCCGTGCTGCGGGGCAGGCCGGGGCTGATGCCCCGTGCCCACGACGTGCCCGACCTGCGGGCCATGCTGGAGGGCATGTGCCGGTTGCGCATGGCGCCCGAGTTCCAGAACCGCGTGGCCGGGGTGGCCATCGGCCTGCGCAGGCGCGGCGACTACGCGGCGGCTGAATACTACTACGAGCGCGCCCTGGCCGTGAGCGGACAGGAAGACCGCATCCTGTTCAACCTGGCACGGGTGTATTACGAAACGGGACGGTCCGAGAAGGCCGCCGACTGCCTGCGCCGCGCGCTGGAGGCCAATCCGGGATTGGCCGTGGCCGAGCAGTTTCTGCGTTTCGTCCTGACCGGGATACGCTCCGGCGCATCGGATGGGGGCGAGATGCCGAACAATGCTGGCCCGAACGATGCCGGTGGGGATGACGCGGCACCGGCTGCGTCGGAGCCGGACGCCTCGGCGTCGGGCTCCCCAGGCGCCTGACGATTCCCGGCCCCGCGCGGAGCGGGGCAGCCATGCCGTGCGAATGTCGCGCCCTCGTCTCGCGGGGGCATGGCTGCGCCACGACGGCATCCTGACGAATCATGGCGGCATCGCCGCAGCACCCGGCCCCGGCGGCATGGCCCCGCGGCCCATCCGGCAAGGAGAAATCATGAGCGATGACCGTCGCGTCTTTCCCCGGCTGCAACTGGACTGCCCCTGCTTCGTCACCCTGCGCCGCGACACCGGAGACCTGCCGTGCATGCTCGGCAACATCAGCGCGGGTGGGGTGATGCTGCAACTGCCCCCCTTCTGCGCAACGGAAGGGCTGCCCTTTGGCGAGGTGGTGAGCCTGGTGGAGGTGCCCAAGGCCCTTGCCGGTGCCCTGGAAGGGACGCAGGGCCGGGTGGCCTGGTGCAGCGGCGTGCAGGCGGGCGTCTGCTTCGACGACGTACTGCCCTTCAACGTGGACGACATCCTGGACATGCTGGACGAGGTCTGCTGAACCGCTCGGATTGCCGCGGGTTCGGGCCGCCTGTGTCTGGTCGGCACCAGCGGCCCCGGCAGGATGACCGCCTTGCCCCGCGCGGTCCGTCTGCGGTCTCTCCGGGTGGTCCGCCGCCTCTTTTCCCCTTCTCCGTAACGAACGCGAGCGGCCGGGCGGTTTTCCGCCCGGCCGTTGCTGTCGTGCCGTTGCAAACCGTTGCTCCGTTTCGTCATCGGCTCCCGGCAGGTGCGTACACCAGCCGGAAATCCAGCGAAATGGCGTCATCCACCCGGTGGTAGCCCAGGTGCCGGAAAAACCGGGCAGAGCCGTAGAGCACGCCCCAGCGGGTGCGGTCCAGGTCGCAGTGCCCGGCCAGGGCCAGTCCGCCCGCATCGCCGATGAGGCGCACCGCCGCGTTCAGGGCCAGCCTTTTGTGCACGCCCCTCAGGCGGAACTGCCCCGTCAGCCTGTAGTTGGGCGTTGTGGCCGTGGCAGAAGGCAGCGGCGTGAGGGCCATGCCCTCCAGCGTGGCCTGCGGGAACAGGGCGGTGAAGAAGAAGTCGTCCGAGGCCAGATGCGCTTCCAGCACCGGGCGCAGCGTATCGTCGGCAATATCCAGATCGCGGATGGACCGCATGTCGATGCGCAGGCCGCCCGAGCCGTGCCCGCCCGAGAAGGACAGCGATCCCCCGGCGCAGTCCACGGTGCCGTGGTGCGCGCCGTTGTCATTGCGGCCTGTCCAGCGGATGACGGATGCCGCCGCGTCCAGCGCGTACTGGCCGTCGGGCATGACCACCGGCGGGTGCGCATCCGGTCGGGCATGGGGCGCGCCGCCCTCCAGCGGCAGGCCTGCAGCGCACCATGCCTCCAGCCCGCCCGCAAACCAGCGC
>NZ_VSMK01000354.1 GCF_011682075.1 Nitratidesulfovibrio liaohensis | reverse complement strand
GCACCACGGAAAGCACCACGTCCGCGCCTTCCAGCGCCTCGGCGGCGACCACATGCGCGCGCACGCCGGGATGCAGGGCCAGCCCCGCCAGATAGCGCGGGTTTTCGTGCCGGGTGTTGATGGCTTGCGCCACATCGGCGTCGCGCAGCAGCAGGCGCGCATCGTAGCCCTTGCCCGCCAGCAGGTGGGCCAGGGCCGTGCCCCAGCTGCCGCCCCCGATGACGGCGATGCGCATGGCGTCGCTGGTCATATCGTGTACTCCGTGGCCGCAAGCGGCCCGTGGTGTGTCTGTTGTGCCAGGGTGTGCCGGGCGTGCCGCGTCTGGCAGGCGCGCCAGGTGCATCAATGGTGTGAAAGAATATGGCAAAGCGCGGCCCGCCACAAGGCAGGCGCGCCGCAGCCTCAATACGGCAAACCGGTGACGGATGGGTGACGGAGAGTGACGGCGCCCTGCGCGCCGCCCCGTCCGGGCAGCGCGCTCGCCCGAAGGCCCCTGTCCCCCCGCCTCATCACAGCACCCGCCCGTCTCCCCTCCCCTGCGGGTTGCGTCGTCCGGTGGGACGGGGTATCAGCGTGTGTCGAACCGCAACCGAACGAGGACCACGCATGAGCCGTCCCGACGACACCGCGCCCCGTTTCACGGAAACCGAGCGCCGCATCCTGACCATCGTGCAAAAGAACCTGCCCGACAGCGCCACCCCGTACGCAGACATCGCCGCCGCCGTGGGCACCGACGAAGCCACCGTGCTCGATCTGCTGCGCCGCATGAAGGAAGACGGCTCCATCCGCCGCTTCGGCGCCAGCATCAAGCACCAGCGCGCCGGGTGGACCCACAACGCCATGGTGGCCTGGCGCGTCACCGAGCAGCAGGCCGAAGAGGCGGGCAAGCAGGCCGCCGACCACCCGCTGATTTCGCACGTGTACTACCGCCCCTCGTCCGCGCCCGACTGGCCGTACGAACTGTACACCATGATCCATGGCCGCCACGAAACGGAACACATGGAAGTCATCGAACAGCTGCGCCGCGAAACCGTGCTCGACGACTACGCCGTGCTCGAATCGCTGCGCGAGTTGAAAAAGACCTCCATGGTCTACTTTCCGGAATAGGCGCGATACCGGAAGACGCGCCCCCAGCGCCGCGCCTTTCAGGCGCCCATTTTTTCATCCGGAAACCGCCTTTCTTCCTTATGCCCGCGACGGTCTTCCGTCGCGGGTGGCTGGTGCGGACGCGATGCGAGGAATTACGGGTTTTGTCCGCCGGGCAAGGCGGATCGGCATTTTTGAACGCAGATCGGCAGCCGTTAGGAGAGCGCAACGCGCGAGTCTTACGGATGGCGAAAGCAACGCTGTACTGTTGTACGCGAGCATCAAAAATGCCGAGCCAACGCCGCCCGGCGGCAAAGCGGTAGCCGTTAGGTGAGCACGGAGTGCTAACCTAACGGATAGCGACCGCAACGCGTAGGATTCCGTCGACAACACCACCGCGCTACCCCCAGGCCGCCACCACCCGGCCCCGCCCTGCCAACGCCGAAACATACCCGCCCCGCGCGGGTTTAAGCCGGAACCTCACGCACGCCACGGAGAACGCAGCATGGACCATCACTCCAAGGAACTTTTCGAACGCGCCCAGCAACTCATCCCCGGCGGGGTCAACAGCCCCGTGCGCGCCTGCCTGGGCGTGGACAGCGACCCCCTGTTCGTGGCCAACGCCAAGGGCAGCCACCTGACCACCGTGGACGGCACCACCTTCGTCGACTACGTGCAATCCTGGGGCCCCATGCTGCTCGGCCACGCCCACCCCGTGGTGGCCAGCGCCATCCACGCCGCAGTGGACCGGGGCACCAGCTACGGCGCACCCTGCGAGGACGAAGTGGTCCTGGCGGAAGCCGTCATCGACGCCCTGCCCGCCGTGGAAATGGTGCGCATGGTCAACTCCGGCACCGAGGCCACCATGAGCGCCCTGCGCCTTGCGCGCGGCGTCACCGGCCGCAACAAGGTGGTCAAGTTCGTGGGCTGCTACCACGGCCATGCCGACGCCTTTCTGGCCAGCGCCGGTTCGGGCGTGGCCACCCTGTCCATTCCCGGCACCCCCGGCGTGCCCGAGGCCACGGTGCGCGACACCCTGCTGGCCCCCTACAACGACCTGACCGCCGTGGCGGAACTGTTCGCCCTGCACGGCAAGGACATCGCCGCCATCATCGTGGAACCGGTGGCGGGCAACATGGGTCTGGTCCTGCCCGTGGACGGCTTTCTGCAGGGGCTGCGCGACCTGTGTACCGAACACGGCGCGCTGCTGATCTTCGACGAGGTGATCACCGGCTTCCGCGTGAATTACGGCGGGGCGCAGAAGCGCTTCGGCATCACGCCCGACCTGACCACCCTCGGTAAGATCATCGGCGGCGGCCTGCCCGTGGGCGCGTACGGCGGCCGGGCCGACCTGATGCGCCGCATCGCCCCCTGCGGCGAGGTGTACCAGGCGGGCACCCTGTCCGGTAACCCGCTGGCCATGGCGGCGGGCATCGCCACCCTGGCCGAACTGAAGAAATCCGACTACGACGCGCTGGAAGCCCGCGTGGCCGTGCTGGCCGCGGAGTTGCAGAACATTCTGGCGGCCAAGGGCGTGCCGGTGCGGGTGAACACCATCGCCTCCATGTTCACGGTGTTCTTCACCGACCAGCCGGTCACCGATTTCGCCAGCGCCAAGACCGCCAACGCGGCCCTGTACACCAGCTATTACAAGCAGATGCGCGACAAGGGCATCTACCTTGCGCCGTCGCCCTTCGAGGCGGCCATGGTCTCGTTCGCCCATACCGACGCGGACCTCGCCGCCCTGCTGGACGCCGCCCGGGCCATCACCCTTTCGGCGTAGCGCGCACGCGCCGGGGCCCTGCCCCGGGCCATCGCAACGACACGGGGGCGGACGCCGGAAC